>JBBRQV010000209.1:0-4732 GCA_038225955.1 Ignavibacteria bacterium
AAAATAATAATTAATATTTTTAGGAAGAATTACAAACTCGGATAGAAAAACATATCTAATTATCAAAGCATAACTTTTTAGATATGAAAATTAAAATCCAACTATTAATAATCTTCTTTTCTTTCCTTTGTTTCCCTCTCAAAGCGCAATGGGTAATGACTTGGTTTAATCATTTTTATAACGTTAGTGATGTAATTGCTACCGATTCGTGTGTGTATGTTTCCTATAATCAAGCAGGGGTTTTTTTATCAAGAGATAATGGAGATACACCAATCCCAATACGAGATGGGCTTCCGGGGCTAATGCACATTACTTGTTTAGAAATTAATGAGAACAATATTTATGCGGGAAATGTGTATGATGGAATTTATAAGACCACCAACAACGGCAATAATTGGTTTTCAATTAATGATTCAAACACTGTTAATTTACTTGTATTTAAAATTCATAAATTTTCAAACATAATATTACTTGCGACAAATCATGGTATTTTTAAATCTACTAATGAGGGACAAAATTGGATTTTAATCTCAAATACTTTGCCATTTGTTTCATCAACAAATGTTTTTAATAAAGACAATATTATTTTTTCCAGTGGAAGTAATTCAGGTTTATTCAGGTCAACAAACATAGGTGAAAGTTGGATTAAATGTATAAATGGAATTCCGGATAGTTGTGAAGTCAAAGATTATACCTTTTTGAATAACAATATTTTTATTTCGTTGGGATCTAAAGGAATTTATAAATCTAGTGATAACGGAAGCTCATGGAGTATCTCAGAAAATCATTTCCAATGTAATTCTTTATCAGCTTCACTTAATATGTTGTTCGCAGATAATGGGCAAAATTGTTTTGTAAGTTATGATAATGGAATAGTATGGAATTTGATTAGCAATGCAGGTCTTAAAGGAAATTTCTTTGATATAAGTAAAATGGATGTAAATTCATTATATATATTTGCTGGAACATATAATAAAGGGGTTTGGAGAAAAAGAATATCAGAGGTAATAGGTATCAATATAATAAGTACGAAAATTCCAGAGAAGTATTTTCTTTATCAAAATTATCCAAATCCGTTTAATCCTGTCACTAATATTAAATTCGATGTAACTAGAAGAGAACTTGTTCAAATTACAATTTATAACTCATTAGGTAATGAAGTGTCGAAACTGGTTAATCAAGTCTTAGAATCTGGCAGTTACAGAGCAGAATTTAATGGCAATAATTTCTCAAGCGGTATATATTATTGTAAGATAAGGACAAATAATTTTTCGGATACTAAAAAGATGATTTTAATAAAATAGTAAATATCCTTAATTTTTATATTCCTTTTGTTAAGAAAGTTCTCGTTACATAGCTGGAGACCTTGCTAAAGCGGGATTTACAACTTCGTAACGAGTACGGCTCAGCCCGCCTTATCAAAACCCCATTCCTCCTTACCTTGACTTTTTAGACCATTATTAGTAATTTGTAGCTTGCCCAAAAAAGCATCAATTTATTTAGTTAAACGATATAATTTTCGACTATAATGGCTCTACGTAAATTAAAACCTACAACACCGGCGACGAGATACTACTCTATCTCTTCATTTGACGAGATTACGAAGTCAACTCCTGAAAAGTCACTTCTTGCTCCTTTGAAAAAATCGGGCGGAAGAAACAACTACGGACGTGTGACATCAAGATTCAGAGGCGGCGGACACAAAAGAATGTATAGAATTATCGATTTCAAAAGAAATGCCGAAGGTACTTCTGAAGTCATGTCTATTGAATACGATCCGAACAGAACAGGAAGAATTGCATTAGTAATGCACGCAGACGGCACAAAAGCTTATATCCTATCTCCGGACGGATTAAAAGTCGGCGATAAAATCGAATCATCACCCGAAGCAGATCCAAGAATGGGTAATACAATGCCTGTTATTAATATCCCGCTCGGTTCATTTATATTTAATATTGAAATGAAACCAGGTAAGGGGGCGCAAATCGCAAGAAGCGCAGGAACTTCCGGTCAAATCATTTCAAAAGAAAAAGAATACACACAGGTAAAATTGCCATCCGGCGAAGTAAGATTAATAAAGAATGAGTGTAAGGCTACAATCGGTACTGTCAGCAATCCTGAGCACTTCAACATCAGTTGGGGTAAAGCAGGAAGAAGCAGATGGAAAGGCAGAAGACCTCACGTAAGAGGTGTTGCAATGAATCCGGTGGATCACCCGATGGGCGGCGGTGAAGGTAAAACTTCAGGCGGCGGCCATCCTGTATCTCCATGGGGTTTACCAGCAAAAGGCTATAAGACAAGAAAGAAGAAGAGTCCTTCAAACAAATTTATTGTAAAGAAAAGAAAGTAATTTTATAATGTCAAGATCACTAAAAAAAGGTCCGTTTATTGATTTTAATCTCGCTGATAAAGTTGAGAAATTGAATCAAGGTAATCAGAAAAAGGTTGTAAAGACCTGGGCAAGATCGTGTACGATTTCCCCTGATTTCATAGGTCATACATTCGCAGTTCATAACGGAAATAAATTTATTCCTGTATATGTAACGGAAAATATGGTTGGTCATAAGCTTGGCGAATTTTCTCATACGAGAACATTCAGAGCTCACTCAGGTTCTAAAAAAGACGAAAAGGGAGGCAGATAATAATGGAAGCACGAGCAATTAAAAGACATATTGGTTCCTCACCAAGAAAAATGAGACTTGTTATTGATTTAATCAGAAACAAGAGCGTTGAAGAGGCTAATACAATCTTGAAATTCTCCACAAAGCATGCAGCGGTAGTAGTATATTCTACTTTGAACTCGGCTTACTCCAACTTAGTTAATAAGATGGATACCGGAAGATTAAGCAAGAATGAAGTTATCGTGAAAGAATGTTTTGTGAACGAAGGACCAAGAATGAAAAGAGTACTACCTGCTCCTCAGGGACGAGCATACAGAATCCAGAAAAGATCTGCTCATCTCACATTAGTAGTTGAAGAAGTTACAAAATAACCATTAATGTTAATTGGACCGTGTAACGCGTTCACAGTGACATTGAAAATTATTACAGAGAAAAAAAGTTTTACATAGTTTTAAATAGGTGAGTTCAGCGTTGATTCGTGTTTTATGCGATGCGCAAAAAAGTTTCTTATTTCAAAAAATTAATTTTTAACAGGAGTAAATTTGGGTCAGAAGACACACCCGGTTGGTTTTAGACTTGGAGTAATCAATACTTGGGATTCAAACTGGTATGATGAAAAAGGCACTTTCGCCGCTAAGTTAAAAGAAGATTCAGTAATTCGTAACTATCTTAAGAAGAGACTTGAAAAAGCAGGTATCGCTAATATTATGATAGAGAGAACTCTGAAGAAAATCACACTTAATATACACACATCACGCCCCGGTTTTGTTATCGGTAAAAGCGGTAAAGAAATTACCCAGCTTGAGAGTGAAGTTAAGAAGGTTACCAACAAAGATGTAAAGATAAACGTTGTTGAGATTAAGAAGCCTGAGCTTAGCGCAGTGCTTGTCGCAGAAAATATTGCGCAGCAGTTAGCTAACAGAGTTTCTTTCAGAAGAGCTATGAAGGGCGCAATCACTTCTACTATGAGAATGGGCGCTGAAGGAATAAAAGTTATGTGCGGCGGACGTTTAGGCGGTGCTGAAATAGCAAGAAGCGAGCAGTATAAAGAGGGCAGAGTTCCGCTTCAGACTTTAAGAGCTGATATCGATTATGCTTCGGTTACTTCGCATACTATCTATGGCGCAATCGGTGTAAAAGTTTGGATTTGTAAGGGTGAAAAACTTACAAAGAACCAACAGATCTAACTTAAATTTTATATAGACTAATTACAATATAACACACAGGAGATTTTTTATATGTTAATGCCAAAAAGAGTTAAGTTTAGAAAAGCGCACAGAGGTAACAGACGCGGTATGGCAGGTAGAGGTAATCAAGTGGCTTTTGGCGAATTCGGTTTGAAGAGCATGGATGCAATCTGGATTACAGACAGACAAATAGAAGCGGCTAGAATTGCAATGACAAGACACATGAAAAGAGACGGAAAAGTATGGATAAGAATATTTCCGGATAAGCCTGTAACAAAGAAACCCGCAGAAACTCGTATGGGTAAGGGTAAGGGTTCACCTGAATTTTGGGTAGCAGTAGTTCAGCCCGGTAAAATAATGTTTGAAATCGGTGGTGTATCAAGAGAAGTTGCTGAAGAGGCATTAAGACTGGCAAGCCATAAGCTTCCAAACAAAACAAAGTTTGTAACAAGAATAGATTAAGAACTAGAATAAAGTTTAATAATAATTATAATGAAAACATTTCAGTTAAGAGAATTATCAGAGAAGGATTTGCAAATTACTTTGAAGGATAATGTAGATGCGCTTGAAAATTACAGATTCCAGCATGCAACAGGACAGCTTGAGAATTACAAAGCGGTAGGCAACGCAAAAAAGACCATCGCAAAGGTAAAAACTCTTTTGAGAGAAAGAGAATTAAACATTAACACTAAAAAGAAGAAATAATAGAATATGAGCGAAGAAGTTAAAAACTCAGCAGCGGAAGCTACAGCAAAGACTGACCTTGAAAAAAGAGGTTCAAGAAAAACGAGAATAGGAAAAGTTACCAGCAATAAAGCTGATAAGACTATCACAGTTGCGTTTGAAATTAAAGTGAAGCATCCGATATACAAAAAGTTCTTTAAGAAGACCACTAAGTTTGCCGCTCATGACGAAAAGAACGAA
>JBBRQV010000210.1:0-4719 GCA_038225955.1 Ignavibacteria bacterium
ATCGCTAATTTAATTATACTTCCTGTTTTTTTTGTAAAAAAGAGCGCTTTTTTATAACATTCGGCGCATAGGTTAATATCATCTAACATAAAACATATTTCCATAAGATTTGAATAAAGCATCGAAAGATTTCTATAATCATTTTTATCATACAGATGTATTAATTTGTTCCCAATTATTTGCGCATCATGAAAGTTATCAGTTTCAAGATACAAACTCATTAATCCTTCATATGCTCTTTTCTTAAAAAGTAATGAATCATTCTTTTCAGCAAAAACTAAAATTGAATTTAGAGTATTTTTAGACTCCGAAAAATTTTTAAGCTTAATCGAACAATCTGCAATATTTAAAAGTGTTTGAAGTGCCTGATGCGTTTCATGTAAATAAATATCTAATCTATATTGCTCTTTGGATAAAACTAAAAACCTATTATAATCTTTTGTTAAAAAATAATACTTAGTCTTTACTTTATAGAATTTATTTAGAAATACAACATTAGATTCCGATTTTGTTTCGTAAATACATTTTTCTATTATTTGATTCGATTCAATATAGTTTTGGAAAAATTGTAAGTTTACAGCAATGTAATATTGAGCCCATAGATAATGTTTTTTGTTTCCAATTAAGTTGCTTAGACTCAACAATTTTCGGGCTTCTTTTAAACATTCATTTACTTTCCCGGTAGTATTTAAATTTCTAGTTAGAAGAAATTGAAATTCAACCTCCATTTTCTCATTTTTCTGTATTTTTGATAACTTAATTCCCTTGTTAATTAACCTAAAAGCTTGAGTAAAATCATTTGAAAGGAAATAATACTCTTCCAATTGGAGTAAATACTTTAAAAACAGTTCAGTTGATTGGTATCTTATTATTGTTTTCTCAATGAGTGTAAGCTCATTTCCCATTTCTTTTTTCCTAATTCTTGATCTTAAGCATTTTATCTTTGCTAAGATAATTTCTATATTTTTTTCTTCTTCACTTGAAAAATAATCAATTAATTCATCTATTTTTTCCAATGCAAGTTCATACTCTCCCGTCTCAATACATTTGGAAATATGTTTTTCCAGATAGTGAAATGCCTTCTCATTTTCGTTTGCATTAATAAAATGGTAATGCAGCTTTAATAGAAATTCATTTGCGTTTTCAGACTCGAGTAATTCAGCAATAGATTTATGCAATATGATTTTTAAATTTGCATCAATATTATTATGGATAACCTCTTTATATATATCATGTATTAAATTCAATTTGCAATCACCCTTACTTTGAGCAACTCTAAGCAGATTAATATTATGCAGTTCTTTTTTACCGGGCAGGAATAAATTCAGTTGTTCGCAAATCCTCTCTAAGATTCCATACTCTATTTCCCCATCCCACAATGCTATAATCTCTAAAATTCTTAAAGCACCCTGATCGATCCCTGTTAATTTCAATTCAATAAGTTCTTTTATTGTATCCGGCATAATCCCCCCTGTATTTCCCCTACAAAATTCCTTAAGATACTCTTCAATATAAAATGGATTCCCCGTAGATAAATGAACAATTTTACATTCAATTTCTATGCTTAGTTTTTTTCCTTTTCGAATATCAGAATTTTTTATGAAAGTCTTTGACTCTGCTTCATTTAATAATTCCAAATTAATTTCAAGGAAAGCGTCTAAATTTTTTAACTTTGAAATCGAACCGGTATTTCTATATGTAAGAATAAATATTACCGAATTGAATATTGGAGATGGCAGCTCGCCGGAATAGTCGAAGATAAGTTTTTCTAATTTAATTTTTTCTTTAGGATTAAACCAGTGAACATCCTCGATGATTACAATAAGTGGTAGCTTTGATTTATTTGCTTTTAGAATACATTGCTCTAAATATTCTTTAATCTGCGGGACCTCATTCTTGAAAATGAAATTATTCGAATCAGAATAACTTGCAGTTAAGAACTTAGCTGAATTATTTCTGGAAAGTTTTTTTTGAAATTCTAAAACAAGCCGGGACTTTCCTATCCCGCCTTCACCTTCAATTCCAATAACCTTTGAGTATGAATTACCTTTTGAAATACTGTACTTTGCAACATTGTAAAATGATTCAAGCTCTTTCAGATTGTGATTACGGCACGAGAATTTTGTATTAAATTCTGTTTGAACTGACTTTTTTCTCTGTAGAATATCGGTATGATTATTTCTTTTATGATCACTTCCATTAATAGCACTAGGAAGTTTCAAAGAATGAAAGGATTTACGATTTATACCGGTAGTTGGGGTAAATGGCATAAAATAAAAATAAATTTTTGTATAGAATTATTTTGTATTTTACTTACGGTTTAAACTAATAAAGTATTTTAGTTCATCTTCAAGCCAAGTCTTATTATCTACAACCATATCAGATAATTTATTTTTTATGACTGAAAGCTTACCATCATAATTTTTGTTCTTTACAATATTGTTCAACGTTTGTAAAAAAAGAATTATAGGAGTTATTTCTTTCTTCTTACTAATTGTTGCAACAAACTTTCGAAATGTGTCGTATGATTTCTGAAAATTTGTATATTGTCTTAACCTGATATAGCAGAGCATCCTCAATTGACGGATTTTTACTTTTTCAAAATTATCATGTGGGTTTAATTTACCTAACTCTATAAGGCATCCCTTAAAATCATTTAAGTATACATAATACATACATTTTGAAAAATAATTTTGATTTGAAATCTCATTAATATTTAGAAATGATATTATATTTTTTGCAAAAACCAAGTCATGCTCAAGCACTATCTCCAATATTTTATCTGCATTTACAATTTTATACCTCTTATTTGAATTCTGCCAAAGCCATTTGGCATAGTTATAAATTTTAATAGTACCTTCATTATTGCTATATATAAGATAATCAGCGCATAAAATTTTCAAAATACTACTATCGCTTTTACTAAACAATTTTTCGATTTCACTCCGAATCTCTATCCCAAGATTTCTAGATTGATATATTAGGAACTGATAATTTATAAATGAATTGGAATGAATAATCGCGTTATTAATATCTTTGTCTTCAGAAAATAGCTTTCCTTCACTATTCAGATTTTGATGTTTTGATTGCCCTGATAAAACCAACTCCAGCTTTGAACTCACAGTAATAAGGTTTAAAACTTCAGAGCACCTTTTTTGATACTTAGTTTGTCCAGTGAATAAATATGCATAGTTTAAATATTCCAATCTTAAGAATAACTCGTTTAAAAGAAAATCCTTCTTTAACCTACAATAGTTTTCAATTTTGGCCAAAGTACTGTTGAAAAGTATTTCCATATCGTTTTCATGTGCAAACTTTAACAGTTGAACAAAACAAAGTAACTCATCTTTCCCCGATTTAGTAATTATTATAAATTTTTCTAAAAGATTAGAAAAATCAGTCAACAACATTCTAAAATTTGCATCTGAAACCTTATGTTGAGCAATAAAATCTTTTTTAAATGAACTAACCTTAATTGTTCTCCGATCAGTGATATTGGAGATTTGATTATACAGCAATTGAATTTTCTTATTTTTGGTATAAGTTGAAGAATGCACAAAAAACAATAACGAAATGAAATCATTATTATCAAGTGAGTGAATTAATTCTTCAAATCGATTTTTCATAGTATAAGCGAAGTATGACTTAAGTAATTCGTTTAATAGTCAATTTTTAAATAAAAATTATTAATTATTTTAAAATTTCCTAATTACTTAAAATTTATTGTATAAAGAGATTATTAGCGCTATATCAGTAAAATATTTTACAAAATTTCATTTTTCCGTATCGCCATTACGGTGTGGGAATAAAAAAGTAGAGTAATAGAATTGGATTCTTTGCAAATTAATATGATTTACGCATTAAGTCAAGAAGAAAAAAATTATAATGTATTTAAAAATTGAAATATTTTAATAAGCCTCAAAAGGATAAGTTGGTCACATGGCTATAAATATCAGCTGAACAGTTCATGTTACGACAATGAGGTTTAGCAAGGTTCTTAAATGAATTAGTGATTCTAAATCAGCACGAATTGATTGGGAATTATGTGTTCTTATAATTATTTAAGATGCATAAGGTTGGTGTATAATAAAAATTAGTTCCACTACTGTCACCGAAGCCAATAAAGGAATTAAGTATATGAAAGAAGTTTGAAGACCAAATTTTCAGACTTCTTCGTTTTTCTACCTATGTCGAATTTTCACCCTAGCATTTTGATTTTAAGAAGGTCTTTTCGGAAGTATCTCACTGGAAGTTTTTGCAATTTCATTTTGAATGCTGCTCAACTTCATTGCTGTATAATATTTCTTCGTTGTCTGAAGTTTTTTGTGTGCAAAAAGATTATTGACAAATTCCAAACGGACACCTTGTTCTGCATTCTTGTAGCCATAATTTTACAAAAGGTCTTAAGAGTTATTGTATAGTTATTAGGAATACCCAATCTCTTTTTAATCCTACGGAACCTGTTTCCAAAACTGCCTACGGTGAAGCCTTCAAATAATTTATCATTTAAAGATTCATTAATTCACTACCCTAATTTCTCAATACAGAAGTCTTGAGGTCAGGATAAATGGGAAACTGCCTGTAGTTTCTAGTCTTTGATATCTGAAGCTTGATATAATCGTCTTTCATTACAAAGTCAGATTTTTTAATGTTTAAAGCATATTCAGTTCTCATACCCGTAAACAAGAGAAATATAAATAGCTGATAAATATATGTTCA
>JBBRQV010000211.1:0-4622 GCA_038225955.1 Ignavibacteria bacterium
ATAAAATTTATCAAAAATTTTAAATGAAATTTCTAAATTTTAAATCTAATAATTATATGAAAACAAAACTCTTCTTAAGCGCTCTTGCATTTGCAATGGTAGCTATAGCTTTTATGTATAACAATTCATACAGTCAGGAAAAATCATGCTGCTGTAATGATTGTAAATGTAGCACGTGCGCTTGCTCAGAGACCTGCTGCAAAGATAATTCTTGCTCGGGATGCTCTACAAATAACTGTTGCGATGCAAACGTTTCAGATAAATCATGCTGTGTTAAAGGAAATGCATCGGGAGAATCAGTTTCCGGTAATATTGAAAAGAATGTATCAGGTGATAGCGCAATGGTTTGTATGGTTTCAGGTGAAAAGATTGAAAAAGGAAAAGAGATTACATTAAACTATCTGGGAAAAGATTACAATTTCTGCTGCAAAGATTGTGAAGCCAAGTTTAAAAAAGAACCTATGGACTATGCAAAAGACGGATTAAATTGCCCTGTAATGGATGAACCTGCAAAGAAAACCATATATTCAGTTGTTGACGGAACCAAATATTATTTCTGCTGTAAAATGTGTATAAAGGATTTCGAAGGAAATCCTGATAAATATTTAAAGAAAAACGATAAAGAACCTAAGACCGATAATAAATAAATGAAAAAGATAGTTATTCTTATAATGTTTCTTCTTGCCCCTTTATCACTTGTACGTTCACAGGTTATTCAGGCAGTAGTTGGCGTGGATGGGTTTACGTGCTCTCTTTGTGCAAAAGGTGTTGAAGAGGAATTCCGCTCGATGGATTTTGTAAAATCCGTAAAAGTGGATTTAAAAAGAGCTACGTTTACAATTACATTTAAAAAAGACTCAAAGATAGATATAAATAAATTAAAAGATGGTGTTACAGATGGCGGCTTCAGTGTAAGAGATATAGTTATAAAAGCTGAAGGCACCTACGAAAATAACCATCTTATCACGGGCAATACACCTGATTTAATATTGAAAAATCTAGGTGCTGATTATTCGAACGGCGATAAGATTTCTATATCAGGTACTGTGAGTCTTTCGGATAATGCCGTAAAGGTTAAGCAAGCAAAGAAAATTTAACTGTTTAAAATATATCAAATACTTGTAACCTCTTCTTGAGTAATCAGGAAGAGGTTTTTTTTAACAATTAAAAATTCGGAAACGAATTAAAGCAAAAATAAGTTTAGATAGTTGATGGGTGCTTCAAGAGTTTTATTTTTTTTTTATTTTTTTTTGATACTTGGGTTCGTGCAGTCTTTCGCATTCTTGACATTCAGAAAATTCGGAAATTCGAATCCTTACTTTCCATTCATATCCAATAAAAAAGTCCGGCTAAAATTCTGGAAGATAATAACAATAGCTCCTTTTGTTGTTTTAAATCTTCCTTACCTCTACATGGTCGCAAACCACATGGATTTTAGTACTGTGCCAAGATGGATTTATAACTTATATATCATTCCTTTCTTTATATTTCAAGCAGGTATAATTTTTCTCGGGCTGCTTATGCTGGCACTGAAGCTTATTAAGCTGGTTGTATTTATATTTTATTACATCACAAATAAAATCATATACTTTAAACAAAAATATGCAGCGATAAGAGAGAAGAGAGAGTTTAAGAAATTCGATGAGTCACGAAGAAAATTCATAAGAGCGGGTGGAATATTATTAACAGGCTATACTTTCACAACAGCAACTATTGGAGTTCTTAAAAAAGATGAATATGCAGTTACAAAGCAGGATGTTTATATGGAGAATCTGCCATTCGAACTGCAGGGACTTAGAATTTTATTAATCAGCGATATTCACTCGGGACCATATATGCTCGAAGGGCAGATGAGAGATTATGCTGATATCATAAATAGTTACAATGCTGATTTAGTACTTATACCGGGAGATTTAACAAATTCTCAGAGAGAGGAAGTTTTTCCTTTCACAAAAGGTTTTCGTGATATAAAGGCGAAATATGGAGTATATGCAACTCTTGGTAACCATGATTATTTTCATGATGAAAATTATGTAGCACAGGCTGTTATTAATGAAACTCCGATAAAGCTGATGAGAAATGAAAATAAAATTCTCGAGATTAATAATAAGAAACTTATACTTATGGGAATGGAGGATACACGTGCAAGTGGCGCCAATTACGACCCGCTGATTTATAAATACTTCGATAAAGTAATTGCCGATACAAAAGATAATACTATGAAAAATAATCTTTCGTTTGAATCTACTCCTAAAATTTTAATGTACCATAAGCCATATTTCTTTAATGATTTCTCAAAAGAAAAAATTGATTTGACAGTCAGTGGTCACACACACGGCGGGCAAATAGTATTTGCTAAATTCGGAAATCTTAATTTATCAATTGCTTCCTTTGTAAGTAAATTCCTTGAAGGGATGTACAAGAATGGAAATTCAAATATGTATGTCAGCAGGGGAATCGGAACTGTAGGTCTTCCTTTAAGATTAAACTGCCGTCCTGAAATTACAATTTTAACACTTAAACAAAAAAGCCCTGCTGAAAATTAATTCAACAGAGCTTGTTCTTTTATAATAACTATAAAAAATTTTACTTTTTTTATTTCAGAAGTATCATTTTTCTTATCTGGTTAAACTCACCTGAATTTAATTTAAAGTAATATATTCCGCTTGAAAGAGCCGCAGCATTAAAGGAATACTCATATCTTCCGGCTTGTAAATTTTGACTGACTAAGTCAGCAATTTCTCTACCGTTAATATCATACACCTTCAATGATGTAAAGGATGAAGCAGGAATATCAAATTTTATATTTGTTGTTGGGTTGAAAGGATTAGGATAATTCTGATATAAATTATATTTCTCAGGAATTTCCGTTCCTATGTTAGTGATACCCACATCAACTGTATCGAATAATGCAATTTGATTCATTGCATTGGTCATATTCAGTGTTGCGGAAGAATTTGTTCCGTTGTATGAATTAGCTCCACCGCCCAGCCATCTTTGGAAGTAATATGTTTTTCCGTTGAACTGAACTTGAGTTGGAGAAATACTTAAATTGACATTGGAGTTTTCATCCCAGAATTGATTTCCTGAAGGAATTGTAACCGTCAGTCCGCCCGGATTTGTACTGGCCGAAAGCTTATACTGTGTTTTGAAATTAGCAGTATAGTTTGATATAGTAGTATTAATATTTACCGTTTGGGCTGTGTCAGTGCTGCCGTTGCTCCAGTTTTGGAACACATATTTTGTTGTTGCAAAAATCTGTGGAGTTATCACACTTAAGTTATGGTTTGAACTTAAATCCCATGTAAATAATTGTGAAACTCCGTATGCGCTCCCATCAACGTTAAAAGCTAAGTTAGGTTTATTCGCATTAACAGAAACAAAACTTCTGCCGACATTATAGTTCACAACTACTTTATGTGATTTCCCTAAGCCATTTGTACCCGTGACAACAACCTGATAGATACCTGCAGGTACACTTCCACTGGAAGCTACGTTCATTGATAATGAGTCAGGGAAATTGCTTAATGTTGAACCGCTTGGGAATGTAACTGAAACTCCCGAAGGATTTCCAACAACAGATGCTGTGAATGTTACAGGTGAATTATATCCATTTGCAACATAAGGAACTGCAATTTTGTAATTAGCATTTTGAGCTGAACCTGCGTTCACAACTTTGAAAGCTGAATTTGGAAGTAAACTAAAATCAGCTAAATTCCATGCTGTATTAAGAACTTCTTTTGTGTTTGATTGTACAAATGCTACAGCCTGAATTTGTGCCGGATTCCATAAAGATTCCTTCTTTATTCTGAATTCATAATCTTTTCTTGTACCGGGTGTTAAATCTAATGCAGTTCCATTTCCGCTAGGAAGCATTTTTCTCATTACAGTATGGAAGCTGCTCTCACCGTTTGTTCCGGGAGGAGAAGGATATTGAATTAATTTTTCCATTATTCCTACCTGCAAATATGCCGATGGGCTTGAGATTGCTGTTTCGCAATAAACAGTAACTTTTACCATTAAGCTGTCTGAACCTAAATCACTCTGTCTTACGATTATTGTCACTGGGCTTAAAATGCTGGATCTGGAATTGAAAGCATTCACAAGCTGTGCGTTTGTGTAATTTGGTTGAAGTGTTAAGATTCCATCCATTTGTAACTGAGGAATTGCATTAACATTGTAATAACTTCTTCTGGAAGTATTATCAGTGATGTTATACATATACATCGGATCATTTCCCGGCGCAGGCCAGTTCATGTGATAACTTAGTCCCATAATTTGTGCGTCTGTTAATGAATTCATAAACGCATCAACTGTAGGGTTGTTCGATGCGCAAGGACCGCAAGTAGAGCTTGTAAATCTTTCAACTAATACTGTTCTATCACCTGCAATTGAAACATTAAAGCTACAAGTTACAGAGATGAGCAGCAGCAAATTCAGTAAAAATTTGAATTTCATTTTCCCGCTTTGTTTTGTTAAGATTATTTGATTAAAATCATTTTTTTTGATTGAGTAAATCCAGGGGTAACTAACTTATAAAAATACACACCCGAAGATAAAAATGCACCATTAAAATTTACTTCATGAATTCCCGCCGAAAGAGGCTCATCCACCAATTTTAC
>JBBRQV010000212.1:0-4595 GCA_038225955.1 Ignavibacteria bacterium
ATTTATTTTGCAGGTAAGCAGATAAATTTCTTTCTTGATACAGGCGCTCCAAAAAACTCTCTCGATGCCTCTCTCGTTAAGCAGTTAGACCAAACCTATATTTCATTTACCGGATTAAAAGATACTATCATAGGCGGAAACGGATTTCCGATTGTAACCGATGATGCGCTGATGACTCAAATGACAATTCAGGATTTAATAATGACTAATATGGATACAAATGTTTATCCCTACCCCGGTAATACAGGATATAGTGCAACTTTGGGTTATCCGTTTTTTTCGCAAAAATTATTTGCGGTCAATTACAGAAAGAGACAAATCTACATTTGTGAATAAAATATATTACTATGAATTTCTCACTAGATAAATCAATCGAAATACTTGAAAGAACTCCATCTGTTCTGAAAGAATTATTGAATAACATTTCAGACGGCTGGAGTATGAGTAACGAAGGACAAAAAGGTGATGACAAGGGAAGTGAAATGACCTGGTCGCCCTATGACGTGCTTGGGCATTTAATTCACGGTGAAAGCGGCGACTGGCTCGAACGCACTGGTATAATTCTTTCGGATAGCCCTAATAAAAATTTTAAATCGTTCGATAGATTTGCACAATTTGAAGAGAGTAAAGGAAAATCGTTGAAAGATTTACTTGGTGAGTTTATGATGCTCCGAATTATGAATCTTGAAAAACTGAAAGCAAAAAATATTACGGAAGCCGATTTAGATAAGAAAGGAATTCACCCTGTATTCGGAGAAGTTACATTACGTCAATTGCTATCTACATGGGCAGTACATGATTTAAATCACTTAGCACAAATCGCAAGAGTAATGGCTTACCAATACAAAGATAATGTCGGCCCATGGAAAGAGTATTTGAAAATTTTGAAATAAAATTACTTCACCTTACTTCTTATAATTCTCACTGCATCAATAACTCTCGGTCCGGGGCGGAAGACCACATTATTATCTATTACAATAAAATTATTTTCCTTAATTGCATCAGTCGAGCTAAGTGACTTCGATATTTCATTCTCTTCAATTTTCAATTTATCCGTTTTAGTTGTATCATACGGCAATAAAAGTGAAGAAGGATTTTTCACAGCAATGTCTTCGTAGCTTATTGTAGGATAATCCACTGAAGACTCTGCATAAATATTCTGCAAACCGGATAGCTCCATTATTTCATTAATAAAAGAAGTCTTGCTTGCTGTCATAATCGGATTTGTCCCTATGATAACAAGACATCGGGATTTTGCATTTGCCTCTGCAATCGTTTTAATGCTATCTCTTTGCCTTACTAAATTATTACTGAGAAGGTCTGCTTCTTTTTCTTTTCCTGTCATCTTTCCTAAAGTTTTCATCATTGCCGCAACGCCGTCAATATTTTTTGCATTAAGAACAAACATTTTTATACCAAGATTTTTCAATGCCTGATACATCGGTCTGTTTGTAGATTCAACTGTAATGAAAACAATATTCGGTTTTAAAGAAGCGACCATCTCATAGTTTGCATTATCGTATCCGCCGACTTTAGGTTTAAATTTTGCTTCAAGTGGATAATCACAGAATTCCGTAACACCTACAATATAGTCCTGTGCGCCAATTGCGTAAAGTCCCTCAGTAATATTCGGAGCCATGGAAATAATTCTCTTAGGTAAAGCATCTAACTTTACTTCAACACCTAAATCATCTTTTAGAGTGATTTTAGATTGAGAAATATCTTCATCCTTCTTTGTGCAAGAGGAAAAGAGTAAAGTAAAAAAAAAGAGAACGAAAAAAATTTTAGAAAACATTAATTTATGCGAAAATGAATTTTAAGTAATCCCATCCTTTGTGATGGGGTGTAAATGAAAAACTTAAGTACCCTTTAGGGTTAAACAAGAATTTTGCCTTGAAGGGCATATTTTATTAGTTCATATACCCCAGCCTAAAGGGTGGGGTTACTTATTATGGGGCGCAAAGTATTGCGTCTCTACTTTATCAAATCAATTTTATTGTAATCAATCATTGTAATCAGTGATTAAAAAAGTTACGTCTTTAACTTCTTTTTCTTTGCCGCAGGGAATAAAACATTATTCAAAATTAAACGATACCCCGGAGAATTTTTATACAAATTTAATTCCGTCGGAGGGTCGCCTACTGCATGTTGATAATCTTCCGGGTCATGTCCTCCATAAAAAGTAAATGTTCCTTTTCCGTAATTACCATGAATATATTTTACAAAGTCAGTGCCTTCATTCATTGCAAGTATAGTAATATCTTTTTTGATATATTGTTTTTTGAATGCCGTTGTCTGCCCCATGAATCCTTTTATTAATGCAGTGTGGTTTTGGTTCAGCATCGTTGGCACAGGGTCGTACTTAGCGGAGAAATCTACCAACTTAAAATAATCGTTCTGCTGCCCTATGCCAATCATATCATTCGTTGCATCTATAGTTGAGTACTCGTAAACATAAGGATTAAGTTCAATCTTAAAGTTTTCAAACGCCATGCAGTCACTGAAGTCCAGTTTATTATTAGCATCTGCGTCATAGCCATCGCCGTCATACATTGCATCGGCTATATCTACATTCCGTGTTGCAAGTGCTATATCATAAGTATCAGTTGCCGAGCACATTGTAAAAAGAAATCCGCCGTTAGAAACATATTCCTTCAACTTATCAACAACAGCAAGCTTTAACTTCGAGACTTTTTTATATCCCATTTTAGCTGCCATCTGTTCGTTAATATTTTTTTGCTCTATATACCAAGGAGACATTCCGAATGTACCAAAAAATTTTCCGTACTGTCCGGTGAAATCTTCATGGTGAAGATGAAGCCAGTCGTAACCTTTTAATTTTCCGGTTAACACTTCTTCATCCCAAAGTTTATCGTAAGGTATCTCCGCATAGTCAAGACATAGTGTTACAGCATCATCCCACGGCAATGAATTAGGGGGAACGTACACTGCAATCTTCGCAACTTTCTCCAATCGCACAACATCCATATTACTCTTTTCATCTTTTACATCGGCATAGACCTGTGCCGTTTGAGTTCCGTTGAGCAATTCATAAGAAACATTTTTCAATTGACACTCCGCAGCTATTTCAGGAGTGAACTCATACATAAAAGCGCCGCCTCGATAATTAAGCAGCCAGTCAAGCTCGCCGCCTTTTAATAAATATCTGTATGCAATTCCGTAAGCTTTAAGATGGTTAGTCTGGTTTGGTTCCATGGGAACTAAAATTTTTACCTGCGCAAATGAGGGTGCAGCGAATGCAAAAATCAGTAGGTATTTTAATATATTTTTAATCACAAATAAAAATTAATTTTATTAAACAACTAAAGAAGGTCAATAAGTTTGATATAATGAAAATTCTTGCTTTTGAAACATCATGTGATGAAACATCCGTTGCCGTATTACAGTGCAGCATTGATAACAACAAAGTTTTATCCAATATCATTTCCTCCCAACTCTTTCACTCCGAATTTGGCGGAGTTGTTCCCGAAATTGCCTCTCGTGAGCATTTAAAAAATATTTCTCATGTCACTAAGCAGGCTTTGGAGCAGGCTAATATTCTTTTATCTGATATTGATTTAGTCTGTGCAACCTCTGAGCCTGGACTTATCGGCGCATTACTAGTCGGCGTGAACTACGCAAAGTCCCTTGCTGTAGTTTTGCAAAAACCGTTCGTTCCTGTAAATCATATTCTATCACATTTATTTTCCAATATGCTTTCTGGTCAACGGGAAAAATTTCCGTTCATCGGTTTAATAGTTTCAGGCGGACATACACTGCTCGTTCTTGTAAAAAGTTATACGGATATAAAAATTTTAGGTTCAACTATTGACGATGCCGCAGGTGAGGCATTTGATAAAGTTGCAAAGATTTTAGGACTCGGCTATCCGGGCGGACCATTAATAGATAAGCTTGCAAAGGAAGGTGATGCAAAGTATCATAAATTCCCTCTTGCATTATATAAGGATAGTGAGCACGATTTTTCTTTTTCAGGAATAAAGACTTCTGTGCTATATTATTTACGTAAAACAAATTTTGCTGAAATAAAAAACGATAAACTGATTGCAGATGTTTGCGCTAGTTTTCAGTTTGCCGTTGTAGAAAGTTTATTTAAAAGAGCTCAGGAAGTCTGCAAAAAATATAACGTGAAAATTATTTGTGTATCGGGCGGTGTTTCGGCGAACTCTGCTTTGAAAGAAAAATTTAATTCACTGAAGGAAAAAGGATTTGAAGTTTATTTTCCAGAGCTGCAATTCTCGATAGATAATGCCGCAATGATAGGACTTACAGGATATTTAAAATATAAAAACTCAGATGATAAAGAATTTTACAACAAGGAGAGTTTAAAGGTAAACGCGAAGCCTAGATTGGATTATGAGAAATTCGAGTTGGTGTGATTTATGTGTTTTTAATATATTTGATTTCTTTAATTTCCCCAGTTTCAATGCGCAACTTAAATACAACCAAAACTTCATTCTTCGTTTGAGGTATTGCTAAATAATAAATACCATTTTTTAAACTTCTTATTTGATAAAATTTGTGTGTTAACTCCTCGTTATACAATTCAAAATTATTATCAGATAAAAAAAAGAATA
>JBBRQV010000213.1:0-4578 GCA_038225955.1 Ignavibacteria bacterium
CTGCATTGAATACTCACATTGGCTATGAAAATGCAGCACAGATTGCTAAGAAGGCTCATAAAGAAAATAAAACTTTGCGCGAGGCTGCTATTGAACTAGGATTATTAACTGACGCAGAATTTACAGAAAAAGTTGACCCTAAAAAGATGGTAGGGAACATTTAGATTTAATTTTCTGTTTAACTTTAAGTAATACATCATAAGTAGCTTATGGTATAGGGTAAATATAATTGAATATCTACCTGCTATAATTTATTTTAACTTAATTTAACACTAATAAAATATTCATGCTAAGATTCAAAGCAGACATAAAGACTTTAATTTTCATGGCTATCACAACATCACTTTTAGTTGTGCAGTGGAATTTAGCGTCTTTTAATATCTTCCTGTTCATTTGGGCAATGTTCATGGCAGTTTCAGTAGCTACAATTACACACAATCATAATCACCTTCCTATGTGGAAGAATAAATACCTCAACATCCTTACTGATTGGTGGCTAACCTGCTTTTATGGATTTCCGGTATTTGCCTGGATACCGACTCATAACAAAAACCATCACAGATTAAACAATAAAGAAGGTGATTATACTATCACCTATAGATTCAGTGAGAAAAATAATTTCTTTACACTGATTTCATATCCTACTATCAGCGGTTTTTATCAGCAGAAAGCTATTAAAGATCATCTAAGCGATTTAAAGAAAAATAATAAAGAGAAGTTCTGGTTGTGCATTGCACAATATTTTGTGTTGGGTGCTTTCATAATAACATTTTTATTACTGGACTGGAAAAAAGCTTTGCTGTATGTAGTTATTCCGCAGCAGTTTTCTTTGTTCAGTGTTTTAATTTTTAATTACCTTCAGCACGTACATGCTGATGAAGAATCAGATGTTGACCACTCGCGTAATTTTGTAGGCGGACTCAACTTCTTCTTATTCAATAACGGGTACCACACTGTTCACCACGATAAAGCAGGATTACATTGGAGCGAAGTTCCTGCAGCACATGCTAAAGTTGCTCACTTGATAGATCCTGAATTAAACCAAAGAAGTTTCTGGTGGTATATTATTAAGACATACTTTATTTCTCCGTTCACCCCTAAAAACAAAAGAGAGAGAAGCAGAAGATTAGACAGGATGGCTAAGAAAAACGTTTCGGCAGTATAATAATAATATGTCATTTATTAAGCTGGACTTTGAAAAGAAATCCAACGAC
The DNA here is from genome assembly GCA_038225955.1 of Ignavibacteria bacterium. Taxonomy (GTDB): domain Bacteria; phylum Bacteroidota; class Ignavibacteria; order Tepidaquicellales; family Tepidaquicellaceae; genus JAFDZO01. The sequence goes on from JBBRQV010000213.1 coordinate 1,215, forward strand.
GTAATGATTAGTCGAGCAGAAGAATTTTATTCTCTTATGGATAAACGCAGAACTGTAAGAGAATTTTCCTCTGAGAAAGTAGATATAAAGCTAATCGAACTTGCAATAAAAACCGCAAACACTGCTCCATCCGGAGCGCATAAACAACCTTGGAAATTTGCTGTAGTAGAAAGTCCTGATTTAAAAAAACAAATCAGAGAATCTGCTGAACAGGAAGAAAAAGAAAATTATGAAAGAAGATTTCCTGAGAGCTGGCTGAAAGACCTTGCTCCATTCGGAACGGACTGGCATAAAGAATTTCTTGAAATTGCTCCTTATCTTATCGTAGTTTTTAAAATTGATTATATAAGAGAAGAGAGTGGATTACAAAAACATTATTATGTAAACGAATCAGTAGGCATTGCTACCGGAATGCTATTGACGGCGCTGCATAATATGGGACTTACAACGCTTACTCACACACCTAACCCAATGAATTTCCTTCAGAAAATTCTTGGAAGACCTTCAAATGAAAAACCTTATTTATTAATTCCTGTTGGTTATCCTAAAGGAGGAACGGAAGTTCCTGATTTAAAAAGAAAGGACTTAGAAGATATTGTCTTGAGGTTTTAAAATACCGATGCTGTATTTCAAGCACCGGCAATTTTAAATTTATTGATTTACTTCGTCATAAGCTTTTTTGAATTGCTGTTCAGTTTGTTTCCCAACAAGACTTTTTACTAATTTACCATTCTTGAAGAAAAAGGTAGAAGGAATAGCTCCCTCCCAGTTTTTATCAATTAAAGTAATAAGCTTCTCATCTTTATCGAATGCATTGTAGTAAGAAAGAAAATCGACATTATTCTTTTTCAGAAAAGGGACTGTCTTAGTTTCTATATCTGCTTTTTCATCAAGAGAAATCAGTATAAGCCTTGAATCGTCGCTGTTTGCTTTTCCGAATTTCACAAGGTCAGGGAATTCTTCTTTACAAGGAGCGCACCAGTGAGCCCACAAATTAATAATTACTATTTTATCGTTACTCTCTTTGAATATTTGCTGAAGTACATCTTCTTTTAACGGTTTTATTTCCTGCCCATTCGCTATGTTGAAGGAAATGAATACTGCTATAAAAATTGTTGAGAGAAGAATTAAATTTTTTACTTTTTTCATTTAGAAGTTTATTTTCGTTGTATTACTTTCTCTTAATTCCGCATCCGAATGAAACTGTAGTTGACTTTGAAACAGGTTTTCCTGCGATAAGTTCATCTAATGCATTTTTTAAATCGGAAGATGTTACTTTAGATTCGTCTCTGTCGTTATCTATTCTCCCGTGGTAAACAAGTGTCATATTTTTATCTACAACAAAAACTTCAGGTGTCTTTTGTGCGCCGAATAAATCAGCTACAACATTATTTTCATCTTTTAATTCAGGGAATGGATATCCTTTAGCAGATAAATGTGCTTTTATATCATCAGCAGATTCAGAGCTGTTAGAGTTAACTGCCCAGAATGAAACTCCTTTTGACATATATTCATTTGCAAGGGTATTAATCCTTGAAGTATAAGGCTGAACGTTCGGGCACTGTGTTGACCAGAACATTATCACCGTATAATTTCTTCCGCTGTTGGAAAGTGAATAGGAATTGCCGTCGAAATTCTTAATTGTGAAGTCGGATACCTTATCTCCGATTTTTAAATCAGATGGATTTTCTGCTGAATAAGATAATGATGTTAATGCGAAGGTTAGTAATACTAAAAAGATTACTGATTTTAATTTACTCATTTTGGATTTAAAGATTTAAGTTTAAAAGGTTAAATATATAAACGTTATAGAATTTAAAAAGTTCACTGAAAATGTGATGTAAATCATTTTTTATATGCCTAATTTTATTGATTTTTACATAGAAATAAAACTTAAATAATTATCCTTAACTTCATTTAATCTTAAAATTATATGAAGTATTTTAGAACGTTAACCCTTTAACTTCATGATACACGACTTCGCAAACCGAATTGTAAATCCCGAAAAAGCTGTTGAAATTGTAAAATCAGGCGATAGAGTCTATCTCCATGCTAATAGCTGTTACCCCGAACTTCTGGTAAAGGCTCTTTGTAATAGATATAATGAATTAAATAATGTTGAAATCTGCCACTTAACATCGTTTACCAAGGCTCCATATGTAGCTCCTGAAATGCATGGTCACTTCAGACATAATGCCCTTTTTACAGGGAATAATGTCCGTCAGGCTATTCAGGAAGGCCGTGCAGATTTTACTCCAATATTTTTATCAGAGATTCCTGTTTTATTTGAAAGCGGAAGATTTCCGATTGACGTTTGCTTTCTGCATTTATCAATGCCGGATAGTCACGGTTACTGTTCGTTTGGAGTAAGTAATGAATGCACGAAAGTAGCAGCGGAGAATTCAAAAACAATAGTGGCACAGATTAACAAAAAAATGCCAAGAGTTTTAGGCGATAACTTTATACACATTGATAAAATTAATTTTATAGTTGAGTGCGATATAGATTTACCTGAGCTTCCAATGATAGACCCGAACATGGGAAAGGAAGAAAAATTAGTTTACCGAAAAATTGCTGAAAATATTGCGACATTGATAAAAGACGGCGATACTTTACAAATGGGTATCGGTGCTATTCCTGATGCAGTGCTTCCGTATCTTAGAGAGAAGAACGATTTAGGAATACATACTGAAATGTTTTCTGACAGCTTAATTGATTTGATTGAACTGGGAGTAGTGAATGGCGACAGAAAAACTTTACTTCCGGGAAAAGTTGTATCGAGTTTTGTTATCGGTACAAAGAAAATATTTGATTATATTGATGATAATTCGCTGATAGAAGTCAGAACTTCAAAATTGGTGAACGACCCGATTACTATTGCCAGAAATGATAATATGATTTCAATTAATTCTTGTATTGAAGTAGATATTACGGGACAGGTTTGCTCAGATTCCATTGGACCAAAAATTTATTCAGGCTTTGGCGGTCAGGTAGATTTCATCCGCGGCTCTGCTAGAAGCAAGAATGGTAAGCCTATTATTGCATTTGCATCAACCGCAAAACAAGATACTTTGAGTAAAGTTAAAGCATTCTTGACTCCCGGCGCAGGTGTTACAACTTCCAGAGGAGATGTGCATTATCTTATTACTGAATACGGAATAGCAGACTTATTCGGAAAAACTTTAAGACAAAGAGCGGAGTTATTGATAAATATAGCCCATCCTAATTTCAGAGATGAGCTGACGCAAAGAGCAAAAGAATTAAAATATTTGTAATATAAAAATTGCTTATGATTCCAGACTTCCAAACATTAATGCTACCAATTCTGAAATATTTGGGAGATGGTGAAGAGTATAGTTCAAAA
>JBBRQV010000214.1:0-4551 GCA_038225955.1 Ignavibacteria bacterium
ATTAACAATGTTATTAGCACTATTTCTTTTAAAATTGATACAGAAAATAGATTTTAATACCTTACTAACAATACTAACATCACTACTACTACTATTACTTCTTTTAAATAAATAATATAATATAATAAGTCTTCGGTTGTTAAAACTTTTTTGATTTGATTTAAAATATAAATGATAGAAAAACTTTTCATAAAAAATTACCTGATAATAAAAGAAGCTGAAATAAATTTTTCAGGCGGCTTGAATATACTAACAGGGGAGACCGGCGCGGGGAAATCTATTATCCTAGATGCGCTTGGAATGATTTTAGGTGAAAGGGCAGATTATTCTTTAATACGGAAAGATTCCGATAAAATGATAATTGAGGGATACTTTGATTTTAAGAATAATAAGAAAGTAAAAGCGTTTTTAAAAAATTTAGAGATTGAGCAAGAAAACGAGAATGAGAAGGGGTATATAATTATCCGCAGGGATTTACTGAAAAAGGGAATAAGCAGGAATTTTATAAATGATGTTCCGGTAAATATTTCTGATTTAAAAGAACTCGGAAATATTATTATAGATATTCATTCGCAGAATGAACATCAATCTTTACTAAATAAAGAAACTCATATTGGCATATTAGACCAGTATATTAAAAATGAAAGACTATTAGAAAATTATAAAAATAGTTTTAGTGAGTTGAAAGAAAGTATTAATAGTTACGAAGAATTAATAAGTAAAAAGGATGAATTAGCCGAAAGAAAAGAATTTCTGGAGTTTCAGCTAAAAGAAATAAATGATATAAATCCGACAGAAAATGAAGATGAAGATTTAAATACCGAGCTTAATAAAATGGAAAACTCAGAAGAAATTACTACTTCGTTAGTTTCCTCAATTGACCATTTATATGAAGCTGATATTAATGTTATAAAAGAGCTTTCATCGGCAATAAAAGAATTAAAGAAGATTTTGAAATTTGATAATTCATTAGAGGAAAATATAAAAATTCTTGAGGAGAGCTTGGTAAATGTTCAGGAAGTATCAAAATCACTTATATCATATAACGAAAATATTAATTTTGATGCTGAGAGAATTGAATCAATAAGGGAAAGACTCGGCAGCCTTACTTTCTTAAAAAAGAAATACAGACTGAGCATAAACGATATTATTGAAAAAGCGAAGGAAGTAGGAAAGGAATTAAACATCGCTGAAAATTTTGATTACGAAACTGAACAAGCAGCAAAAAAAATAGGGGAGAAGAGAACTGAAACTTATAAAATAGCAAAAGAAATTTCAGATATTAGAAAAAAGAAATCGAAAGAACTCGAAAAAAATATTATAAATATTTTAAAAGAAGTCGGGCTGGAAACGGCTGAGTTTAAAGTTAATTTTGATACATATAAAAATTCCGAAGAAAATATGTTTACGGAAAATAAAGTTTTGCTTTCTTCAACGGGATTTGATGACATTGAATTTTTTATTAAAACAAATAAAGGTTCAGATTTTTCTCCATTAAAAAAATCTGCCTCCGGCGGTGAAATATCGCGCGTAATGCTTGCTATTAAATCGGTTCTATCTGATTCAGACGAAGTTGAAATTTTAGTGTTTGACGAAATAGATGCGGGTATAAGCGGTAAGACTGCAGATAAGGTAGGGAAGGTATTAAAAAAATTATCGAAGACGCATCAGATAATTTCAATTACCCATTTGCCGCAGATAGCTTCTCAGAGTGATTCTCACTATTTTGTAAGCAAGAAAGATGCTAATAAGGAAACAGTTGCTGAAATAAAGCAGCTTAACACCGAAGAGAAAATTTTAGAAGTTGCAAAACTTTTAAGCGGAGATAAAGTTACCGATGCAGGAATAACAAGCGCTAAAGAATTAATCGGCGCAGTAAATTAAAAATTATAATTATAAAAAATATATGCTCAAGAAATTACTTTTTCTTTTATTGCTTTGTATTACGGTTAATTCTTTTGCTCAGCAGACTCCGCATCCAATAGTGCTGCAGCCATCAAATATTAATTTAAAGTTTTCTTTAAAATATCAGATTAGTCAAAGCAGCTTCATCGATGTTCCTGATACAGTGGGTCATAGACTTGGCACTGCTATAGGCACAGGTGTCGCTTTGTTTAACGATAGCAATTCAATACCATTCAAATCATATTTTACTTATGATTACACCGGCGGCAACGGAGTTTTTGTAGATTACTATGTTTTTGCATTTCCAAACGGTTCTTCATTTACTATTCAGGCTTACGGAACTTCACAGGGTTCGGGACCAAATTCCGGCAATCCTTTATTTCAGGCAACAACACTTCTTAGCCGTGGAACAGGTGACTTCGAAAATTTTTATGCGCAGGGAGTTATGTCGGGCAATAGAAATTCGATTGTAGAGGAAAACGCAGTTGTAAGATTAAGTTTTGATATGAAAGCTATGCAGCAGCGATAGAAATTTATAACTTCATTTTTCTCACCACTTTATTAAAATAAAACCCATTAAAAGTATTCTTTTGATGGGTTTTATTTTTTACCCGCAAATTATTAATTATCAATAGGTTAAAAACCGGTAAAATCTTTTAAATAGTCTTTGCGTTTATAGTGCAAGAATTGATATTTTGCACTTAACAATATCGGAAATGAAAAAATTATTTTTTGTGTTAATATTTCTCATATCTTCTTCTGCCTTCTCTCAGCCGGGCTGGAATTTTTTAAATCCAACGCCGACGGGAAATCCCATACTTGATATAAAAATGTTTAACGAGAACACAGGGATATTTATGGGGACGAATGAAATTATGCGTACATCAAACGGCGGAATTAACTGGTACAAAATTTATACTCCGTGGGCTCATCAAAATATAAGTATGTCTATGGTTGATTCGATGAAAGGATTTATAGCCTTAGATTCAGGTCTGATAGTTAGAACAACTAATGGAGGAGTAAGTTGGTATTACGCATCACGTATTAATCATGTAATAATAAATAAAATTTTATTTCAGAATTCAACAACAGGGCATATAATTACCTCTACTGATACCAATTATTACGGGCAAAAAATATTCAGAACAACAAATGGAGGTGAAAGTTGGAATCAAACATTATCCGAGGTTGGATTGAATCTTTACAATATATTTTTCTCTTCTTCGGTTGGATACGCCGTAGGCGAACAGATACCTGGAAACTCATCTTATAAAAGCAAAATATTTAAAACTACAAATGACGGTGTTACATGGGATTCTCTACAGAACGATTTGCAAATAAGATCCAATAGTGCATTTTTTACATCCGAAAGCACCGGATATATTGGTAGTTCATCTTCAGGTCCATTATTTAAGACTACCAATGGCGGGATAAATTGGGATGCAACAGGACATAATTATCAAACCGGAGCTTTATATTTTTCTGGAAGTGATACCGGTTATATTGCTTACAATAATTTTCTTGCTAAAACCACTAACGGAGGATTGAACTGGAATTATAATTATATGAACAACCTGAATGGTTCATTAATGAATAAACTTTTTGTTATCAACAAAGAAAAAATTCTCACCGCAGGTACTACGGGTACAATATTGAAATCAACCAATGGCGGTACGAATTGGATAAACTATACAAAAGTGTCAATCGGATTATCATTTACGGATGTAGGGTTTTGTGATAAAAATACCGGATACCTTGCAGGAGGCGAAAAATTTGTTATGAGAACTACAAATGGCGGAGCAAGTTTTAACACACTAAGACCACCTTTTTTAGTTGGTGAATATTTTTATTCTATGTCAGTCGTAAATACAAATGTAGTTTATGGAGCATATGGAAATAAAGTTTTTAAAACAACCAATATGGGCTCTACCTGGAGTACATCTACTCTCGCCACGGATGGATATGGAATTTTGAAAATAAAGTTTATCAATGAAAATACCGGTTTCTGTGTCTCTAAAAGAATTATGTTTGGTAAGACCACAAACGGTGGAAACAATTGGAACATACTTCCTATATTAAGTTATGATGAAAACTGGTCAGTAGATTTTTATAACGAAAATATTGGAATTGCAGGAGGGCAAACTTTAATGCGAACTAGTAATGGTGGTGTAGATTGGGATACATTAAGAGACATCAATAACGGAACATTCATTAAATACATTAACAGAGATACGGTATTCATTGCCGTAAATAATGGGATAAAAAAGTCAACAAACGGCGGAAACAGCTGGGTGCTTACATCGCTACCAGGAATTTCTTATAGCCGCCTTGAGTTTCCTAATGCAAAAACAGGCTATCTTAGCAGTTATGGCCCAATGTATAAAACCACAGACCAGGGAGAACATTGGTTTCATATTAATAAAGGAATTTACAGTAGTACAATAAGTTTCAGTATGGTTGATTCTGTTACGGGTTTTATGGCCGGCTATAGTGGTCAAATCCTTAAAACAACTGATGGTGGCGGCGGGCTTTCTTCCATTCCCTCGTTTCCCGAATACGTTCCGGAAACATGTTCTCATCATCAGAATTAACCTAACCCGTTAAATCCCACAACAAAAAAAAAAATTGATTTGCCGCACAAGGCAA
>JBBRQV010000215.1:0-4544 GCA_038225955.1 Ignavibacteria bacterium
ATCTAAAATTAGAATCAGGATAAATTTCTACTTGTTTATTTAAAATAGATTGAGGCGGATTCGTCTCTGAGTATTCATATTTATACCCGGATACTACAACAACTTTATTATCGTGAAGTCTTGTTACAGTAGGATACCATCTTCCCTCTTGCATAAAAATCGGATTTTCTGTTGCATCAGTTAAATAACTCCAAGGTTGAGGATTTGAACCTGAAAGCAATGCTGGATCGAATTTATAAGTTGTTGGTAATCCTAAAAAACCTGGATTATAATCTGCTAAAATTTTATGTCCTCCAACCACAATTAAAGTTCCATCTTCAAGCATTACATGGCCGCTGCAGAATATCCTTCCCTCGCTATCTAAAGGAAGATTATGATTTGTCCAATTAGATGCAGGCCATTGGGGAACAGTATGTGATTTAAGTATTGGCACAGTGCTGTTCCTTGGATGTAAATCAACTAATATAGATACAACCGGAACATTAAGGCCAGAGTAACCTGAATATAGCATTACATACCATTTGTTAGTGTTAGGCACACAAATCAAATTCATATGTACAGCTTCTCTATCTGAACTAAGAGGGAATCCATCTACGGGATTTAAAATTACTTGCCACTCACCAACAATTTTTTTGTCCATGATTTTTAGGGTTAAATTTATTTAATAATTTTAACTGGCCGACTCGCCTATCGGTTTGTAATCTTGAAATTCTTATCAGTGGGTTATAAGAAAAAGATTATAATTAAAATAAACTTATTATAAAATAAGGTCAAGAGAAAATTTTACTTTCAATAATAATTAATTATAATTAAAATCCATATAATTATTTTTTTTAAAATCAAATTAAAGAATTGACTCACTCCCCCATTTTTTGACTAGCACTTGAAACCTTAGAGTGCTAATTTACGTTATATCTATTAAAACGTAGAATATTTCATATAATCAAACATAATCAACACATGACAATCAAACCATTACACGACAGAGTCGTAGTAAAGCCAAATGCAGCTGAAGAAAAAACTGCAAGCGGACTTATCATTCCTGACACTGCTAAAGAAAAACCGATGCACGGTGAAGTTGTTGCAGTCGGAACAGGAAAAGTTGCTGAAGACGGCAAGGTTACTCCCCTTACATTAAAAAAAGGCGATAAAGTTCTTTACGGTAAATACTCAGGAACAGAAATCACAATCGAAGGCACAGAATATCTTATTATGAGAGAATCTGATGTATATGCAATCGTATAATTTAAGATATAAGATTTTAGATTTAAGATTTTAAAGAACAATTAATGTTCAAGAATCTGAATCAAACTTAATCATTTAATTATATTTAATTTAAGGAAGTTACACTTCCCTATCTAACTATTTAAAACTTAAAACTTATAAAAATAATGGCTTCAAAATTAATAACATTCGATGCAGATGCAAGAGCTTCGCTTAAAAAAGGCGTTGATACTTTAGCAAATGCAGTGAAAGTTACATTAGGTCCTAAAGGACGTAATGTAGTTATAGATAAGAAATTCGGCGCGCCGACAGTAACAAAAGACGGCGTAACCGTAGCAAAAGAAATTGAATTGGAAGATCCGATTGAAAACATGGGCGCACAGATGGTAAAAGAAGTAGCTTCTAAAACTTCAGACGTTGCCGGTGACGGAACAACAACTGCTACAGTTTTAGCTCAGGCTATCTACCGTGAAGGTTTAAAATTCGTAACATCAGGCGCAAACCCGATGGATTTAAAAAGAGGTATCGATAAATCAGTTGAAGCAATCGTAGCCGGTTTAAAAGAAATCTCCTCCCCTATTAAAGATAGCAAAGAAATCGCACAGGTTGGCGCAATCTCAGCAAATAACGACAACTACATCGGTGAGCTAATTGCGCAGGCGATGGAAAAAGTCGGTAAAGACGGTGTTATCACGGTTGAAGAAGCAAAAGGAACAGATACAAATGTTGACGTTGTAGAAGGTATGCAGTTCGATAGAGGTTATTTATCACCTTACTTCGTTACAAACTCAGAATCTATGGAAGCTGAGCTTGAAGACCCGTACATCCTTATCTATGATAAGAAAATCTCTACAATGAAAGACCTTCTTCCAATCCTTGAAAAATCTGCGCAATCAGGAAGAAGCATGTTAATCATTGCTGAAGATATCGACGGTGAAGCGCTTGCAACACTTGTTGTAAATAAATTAAGAGGCACACTTAAAGTCGCAGCTGTTAAAGCTCCGGGCTTTGGTGATAGAAGAAAAGCTATGCTTGAAGATATCGCAACTCTTACAAAGGGTACAGTTATTTCCGAAGAGCAAGGCTACAAACTTGAAAATGCTACACTTGAGTACTTAGGTACAGCAAAAAGAATCGTGCTTGATAAAGATAATACAACTATCATTGAAGGCGCAGGCGATGCAGCTGATATCAAAAAAAGAATCAATGAAATAAAAGGACAGATGGAAAAAACTTCATCTGACTATGATAAAGAAAAATTACAGGAAAGACTTGCAAAGCTTTCAGGCGGCGTTGCTGTATTGAAAATCGGCGCAGCTACTGAAATCGAAATGAAAGAAAAGAAAGCAAGAGTTGAAGATGCATTGCATGCTACAAGAGCTGCAGTTGAAGAAGGTATCGTTCCCGGCGGCGGTGTTGCTCTTATCAGAGTTGCCAACAGACTCGATGCAATCAAAGATGATAATCATGATATAATGCTTGGTGTTGCCATTATCAGAAAAGCTATCGAAGAGCCTATAAGACAAATCGTAGCTAATGCAGGTATGGAAGGTTCAGTTATCGTGAACAATGTTAAATTGAAAACCAAGAAAGAAGATACAAACTACGGATACAATGCATTCAGCGATAAGTATGAAGACCTTGTAAAAGCCGGTGTTATCGATCCGACAAAAGTAACAAGAGTCGCGCTTGAAAACGCTGCTTCAGTTGCTTCAATGTTATTGATGACAGAAGCTACAATCGTAGAGCGTCCTGAAAAAGACAAAGCTCCTATGGGTATGCCTCCCGGAATGGGCGGCGGCATGGGTGATATGTATTAATACATGGCTTAGTCATTCAAATGTTATAATAAAGAAGCCCTCAATTGCGCAAGCGATTGAGGGCTTTTTGTTATATTATGTTATAAATATACCTGCTATGTCATTCCCGCGAAGGCGGGAATCCAGTAAGTTCTTTTTATTTAAGTAATATTGAAACCTTGACATGTCAATTTTATCTTCTTCATTTTCCCACATATATCTATGTATTGCTCTATGGCAATTAGGACATAAAAGAACAACATTATCTTTAGAAATAGTAACTTTACCATTTATTGGTTTTGCATTTTTTAACGGTTCAATATGATGTAATTCAAAAAACATTCTGTCAGTATTAAAATTATAAAAATTATAATAGTTTTTACTGCATCCCTGACATTCTTTAATATGATTATATAATTCTTTAAATTTTTTTACAAAGTTATAATCTCTTTCGAATTTTTTGTGAGTTACAATTTTTTTGTTAACGAAAATATCTGTACCGGTTGGATCTTCAATATCGTAATCTATACTAATTTCACTTTTTTGATTATCTAATTTCGCTAAATAATCATTAACCAAATTAACTATTTTAGGGTTGTTAGAAGCACATACTCCCACTCGTATTGAATAATTTACATCATTATCAATTTCTCCTATTTCAATAAATTTGCGTCCAAAGTACATTGTATCATCTTTTCTGTTTGTATTAAAAGTAAAATCATTTGTCAATTTTACCAATTTTAATTTACTCTGACTCTTTTCATTATCTAACTTTAATGGATAAACTGCATACTTGAGAGTTCTATCAAAAAAGAAATTAATTTTTACTGCTTCTTTTAAAACCGCTAACTTATTTAATTTTTTATTCGATACCTCTACACCTTTCTTAATCTCAACTAATCTTTTTTCATCACTTAAACGCCTTAAATCATTAGCTAACCCATAACCAATAAGTATTTCATTTTTCTGTTCAAATTCTTTCTGATTTTTATATTTTCTACCAGGAAATGCTATTAATAAACGAGTAATTTTCATATGGGGTTATTTAAATTATATGATTTTATAAATAATAATATTATTTTAGTATAAATAATACAAATCTAATGAAATATAAAATTCAGAAAATAATAATCGAGAATACTATTTGGTCACAAAGTGTTCTTTTTTTAAGTTTATTTGCATTTATTGTATATTATGTTTGTGATCAAAATAAAATTCAAATTGAAGGCTTTATTGGAATATGTGTTGCGATCTTAAGTTTAATTTATACATTTAATACTTCATATTTTGATAATAAAAAGATGTTTAAAGAACTCTTTGACAATTTCAATACAAAATATGACAATTTAAATAATGACTTAAATGATCTAGTTGATGAAATTAATAAGTTGAATGCAGAAGATAGGAAGTCAAGAATCTTAGATAAGCGTGAGAACAAATTAATAAATGACTACTTAAATTTATGTGCAGAAGAATATTATTGGTTTACAAGGGGTTTGATTGACACAGAAGTTTGGATGA
>JBBRQV010000216.1:0-4471 GCA_038225955.1 Ignavibacteria bacterium
CAAGGGCGAAGTGATTTCCATAGTGAGAAAAGGAAATTGCACAGGATGTTATAATTCAATCCCGCCTCAAAAAGTTATTGAAATTGCAACTGCAGAAAAAGTTTATACATGTGAATCATGCGGAAGAATTTTAATCTCAGAAGAAGTTTTAAAAGCTAATATCGAGAATCACTAGTCGTTGAAGAAAATAAAAGTTTACACAGACGCTACAGCTAAAGGCAATCCGGGACCATCAGGTCTCGGAGTTGTCATTCTCAACGAAGACAACGAAATCCTCCTCACACACAAACATTACATCGGTAAAGCAACAAATAATCAGGGAGAATATACTGCGCTTCTTGAATCACTTGTACTGCTTAGAAATTTAAAAGCCGATTACGATTTCATAGAATTTTATTCGGATAGTTTACTAATGGTAAGCCAGCTTACAGGGAAATATAAAATTAAGGATAAGTATCTTATGAGAAATGCTATGAACTTTTGGGATGGAATAAATAAGTTGAATAAAAAATACTCTATCACTTACATTCCCCGCGCAGAAAATGCGCACGCAGATAAGCTTGCAAACGAAGCTACTAAAGAAGGTATGCTTGCCGAAGCCGGAAAAAAATAATCTCCTCTATTTAATAAGCCGGATTTTGTTTCTGCATAAGCGCAGACGACAATCATTTATCTTAATCAAAACGTTACCGTAGTGATTTCTTGCGACCTACCCCGGAAGTAATGTAAACGAACGCTGTTTATACTTCCTATACTTGGCCTTGCTCCGGATGAGTTTGTCAATTCGGTAATTGCTCCCCGAATGGCAGCTCTTAACTTGCCGTTTCACCCTTACCCTCGAGAAAAACTCATGGGCGGTTTTCTTTTCTGTAACACTACCTGTAAAAAATACTTGCGTAAGTTTTACCCCGGACTTTCTCCGGGCATCCGCGCTCTAATGGAGTCCGGACTTTCCTCACTTCTTTTCAAGAATGAAAAGTATGCGCGATTGTCTAAAATAGAGGAGAAAAATTATTTTTATTTTTTATACTAAAGAACGTTTATAAAAACTATTTGCTCATTTCAAGCATCCGCTTTAAAGGCACTAATGCTTTTTTAAGTAAGTCGTCACTCATAGTTATCTCAGGTTTTTTATCTTTCATGCACAAGTATAATTTTTCGAGCGTGTTCAGTTTCATGTATGGGCATTCGTTACAGTTGCAGTTGTTTTCAGGAGGCGCAGGAATATATTTCTTGCCCGGCGCTTTTAATTCCATCTGATGAATTATGCCCGGCTCGGTTGCTACAATAAATTCATTTGCTGAATCTTTTATTACAAAATCCAACAGCGCGCTCGTTGAACCAATGAAGTCTGCGTTTTTTAAAATCACTTCTTCGCATTCAGGATGAGCGATTATTTTGGCGTTCGGATTCTCGAATTTCAGCTTAGTAATTTTCCTGTCGCTGAAAGTTTCGTGTACTATACAGGCTCCCTGCCATAACTTCATTTCTCTTCCCGTCTGTTTGATTACATATCTTCCAAGATTTCTATCGGGAGCGAAAATTATCTTCTGGTCTATTGGTAATTGATTTATAATCTTCACTGCATTAGATGAAGTACATATTATATCCGATATCGCCTTCACATCAGCGGAGCAGTTTATATATGATATTAAAATATGGTCAGGATTTTTATCTTTAAATCTCTGCAGCAACGGCGCAGGGCATCCTTCTGCAAGCGAGCAGCCTGCGTTTAAGTCAGGAAGCAAAACAAGCTTATTCGGATTTAAAATCTTTGCAGTTTCTGCCATGAAGTGCACACCGGCAAAAACAATTACGTCGGCATCGGTTCTCTCTGCTGCCTGTGCAAGCTGTAAACTATCGCCAATGTAATCTGCTAAATCCTGAATATCATCGTCCTGATAATAGTGCGCAAGAATAACGGCATTCATTTTTTTCTTAAGCGATTTTATCTCTTCGACTAAATCTATATTCAAATCAATCGGTGAAACACCGTCAACAGCTAATTTATTTATTAAATCTTCTTGTTTGGTTTCTATCATAATTGTAAGAACAAATTTACATAGAATAAAATTTATATATAATTCAAAAGATTTAGATTGTACCTCGACGATACAGTTGTTTTAAAATACTTACCAATGCTTAAGTTTATTCCTTAAATTTCACGATGCATTAAGCTAACTTTGTATAATGAAAGCAATGATACTCTCAGCCGGATTCGGCACAAGATTAAAACCTCTAACAGATACAATTCCCAAAGCATTAATTCCTTACAAAGGAAAACCACTTATTGTTCATCAGATAATGAAATTAAAGGCTGAGGGAATAAATGAAATTGTAGTGAATGTTCATCATTTAAAAGAGCAGATGATTGATTTTTTTAATAGCCATAGATTCGGAGTTAAAATTGATATTTCAATCGAAGAAGAAATTCTTGGTACAGGCGGCGGAATTATTAACGCAGAAAAATATTTAAAAGATGATTCACATTTTCTTGCATTGAACGCAGATGTTATTTCAGATATAAGCATCAGACAGTTTACAAAAAATCATTCAATGAGCAAGCTTGCAGTTCTTGCAGTACAAAAAAGAAAAACTTCGCGCTATCTTGAGTTTGATGATACAATGCATTTCATTGGAAGAGCAAATGATAACTCACCGAAGGATAACCTTTACGCATTCAATGCAATGCATATGATATCAAATAAAATTTTTAAGCTCGGATACAAAGCGGAGTTTAAAGATATAATAGATATTTATGTTGAACAGGCAAAAGCGGGAAAAGAAATACGGGGATTTAATGCGGGGAAAGCGGAGTTCAAAGATATTGGCAAACCCGAAAATCTGAAATAATTAATTAGCAGCTACATCACTTGCTCAACTCGTTTTATACCGGGAAGTTCTTTTAAAATCACACGCTCAACACCTGCGCGTAAAGTCATCTGGCTCATAGGACATCCCATACATGAGCCAAGCAAACGCAGCTCAACAATACTATTATCTTTTATATTCACCACTTCCACATCGCCTCCATCCTGCTGCAGATAAGGTCTAACTTTCTTTAAAATTTCTTCAACTTGAGCCAGAGTGTATTCCATATTATAAAAATTTGTTTACATAAAAATTATTCAACTAACTTCATCATTTCTTTATTAGTCCTTACTAAATCGTATTTCCATGCGCCATCTTTAATAGAGTAAACATCGAAAGTTTTTCCCGTGTTAAATTTCAAAGTTACCTTTGCATTATCTCCATCCTTCTTTTCATCAATAACATCAAAATCCTCATATAGATTTCCCAGCGATTTAGGATTTTTGAAATCTTTTACAAAAGCATCCTTACCTGATAGATTTCTTGCTTTTGCAGTAATATCAAATTGTTTTTGTGATTCAGTAGAAAGATAAGTCCACGCCTTCTCAGTGTTTCCTTCTTTCACTGCTTTAACAAAATCCTTTATGGAATTTCCAGGGGAATCAGAGCCGCCGGAGTTTCCGCAGCCACTGAGTATAAACAAAAATCCGACTATTATAATTAAATGTTTCATAATTTTATATATTAATTTCCAGTTCAGGCATTTCGCTCTCTTTAGCATTAAAGAGATTTACTTCAAGAATTAATTGTGATGCGATATCATTATAAATCATCGCTGCTTCCGAAATAGGATTTTTCAATACAATCGGTTTACCTTCATCTCCACCTTCTCTAATCGGAGTACTGATAGGAATTTCTCCCAGCAGTTTTACTTTAAACTCATCACTCATTTTTTTTCCGCCGCCCTGACCGAAAATAAATTCTTTCTTCCCGTCAGCATGAAGGAAGTAGCTCATGTTTTCAATAATTCCCAATGTAGGCACATTTACTTTTTCAAACATCACATATCCTTTTCTTGCATCAGCAAGCGAAATATCCTGCGGAGTTGTAACCATGACTGCGCCTGTAAGAGGAATTGTCTGGCTAAGTGTTAACTGAATATCACCCGTACCCGGAGGCATATCGAACAATAAATAATCTAAATCTCCCCATACAACTTCAGTCATAAACTGACGAAGCGCGCTTGATGCCATAGGTCCGCGCCATACAACTGCAGTTCCCTCTTCCATTAAAAATCCGATAGACATAAGCTTTACACCATGCGCCATAACAGGAAGCATTTTATTCTTCTCACCTTCTTTAACTAACATAGGCTTATCTTTTGTTCCGAACATAAGAGGAATTGACGGTCCGTAAATATCTGCATCGATAAGTCCAACCTTTGCTCCCTTTTGCGCAAGCGCTACAGCAAGGTTAACTGCAACAGTAGATTTCCCCACGCCGCCTTTACCTGAAGCAATGGCAATTGTATTTTTTATATTTGGAAGAACAGAAGATTTTTTTTCGTTTCTGTGATTTAATATTCCAAGAGTAAAATTTATTTTTACATCTTCAACATCAGGATAAGCAGATTTAATTGCATTCGCTATCTGAGCTTTTA
>JBBRQV010000217.1:0-4460 GCA_038225955.1 Ignavibacteria bacterium
AATCACAAATCCCCAGTAAATACATAGGTGGAGTATACCTGCGAATTTATCGCGCAGAAGTTTTGTCTGAAGGAAGGCAAAGACAAAGGTATTCTTAAGTCTTTTACCTATTTCGTTAAATCTGTTTTCCGGCTTTGCAATCTTCAGATAGGATAAGAATCTGTTGACAGAGAAAAGAAAAAATCCTGCTGCGGAAAGAAAAACTACTCCAAAAATTATTTGCTCTACCATTAAGTAAAAATTTATGCAAAATAAGCAAAAACAGCCTAAGAATAAATGTATTATTATTTATAGAAATAAGCGGCTCTAACTTTGCTCGGATAGATGTAAAACGTTTTTTGTTTGACTGAATCTGCTTTGTAATCTTTCAAACTCATTTTTATACTGAGCGAGTCGTAATCGTTTTTATTCATCGATGCGTAATCCAGTATCATCCATACATTTCCGAAATCATTACGTTTTACCATTGAGTCAATCTGCATTCCCATACCCCATCCTAAAATAGAAGGCTCTGGCAGTTTAGTATTTTTGTGCCATGTATCGTATTTCATTACCCATCCAAGATAATGAGGCTCAACAATTATTTTATCTTTAGAGTTAAGATTACTACCTATAAAAGATTCAATTTTTCTGTAATCGTTGTTCTTGTAATCGTTGCTATAATTTATAGTTAGGCCAAAAATTGATACTCCTATTAAAAGAGCAATCACAGAATAGGAAATGTATTTCTTATGAATTCTGAAAATAAAAAATACGCACAGAATAAATAAGTAAGGAGCTATGATGCTAAGGTATCTTGAAAAAATTATACTCTGACGGAATGATACTAGAAAAGCAATTATGCTGGGAATGAAAAATAAAATTATTATTGGAAGTTTTTTATTATCTGATTTTTTGAAGTAAATTATGCACGATACGATTAAGAATAAAACTAAAATTATTGAGAAAACCGTTGTGACGATTATTATTCCTTTGTTTTCGTAATTCCAGTAGTAGCTGAAAAATGTTTCTTTGAAGAATATTAAATAATTTTCAGAAATCTGCAAAAATGTTTGCGGTACTCTCCATGGCTGTCCCTGAGTAGTCTGCTTAAAGAAAGTAGAAATCCACGGAGAGAATAATGCTAAAGGAATAAGAGAAAATAGAAATATTTTTCTGGCTGAAATAAAATCAATCTCTTTACGGAAATATTTATAAATGAGAATTAGAAACTGAGAGAATAAAACGAGCAGGGCAAAGTAATGAGTGTAAATCGATAGCGTTGCAAATAAACCCCATAAGATTCCTTGTAAATTTTTTCTATCCCTCAAAAATTTCAGAAAGAAAAAAGTGGAACCTATTGTAAAGAATAAGTTCAGGTTTTGCATACGTACTTCCTGAGAATAATATATATTCAACGGAGAGATGGCATAGAGTAGCAACACTAATAAAATTCTTTTGTCGGTAATCTTTATTTGTTTACAAATTCCAAAAAGGAAAACCATACTTGCCAGGCTAAGCAATGTGCTTAACATTCTCATTGAATAAAC
The DNA here is from genome assembly GCA_038225955.1 of Ignavibacteria bacterium. GTDB lineage: Bacteria > Bacteroidota > Ignavibacteria > Tepidaquicellales > Tepidaquicellaceae > JAFDZO01. The sequence goes on from JBBRQV010000217.1 coordinate 1,530, forward strand.
TGAATCAGAAAAAATATTCGTCCAGCCTTTGAGTACTATATAGAAGAGCGGCGGATGAATATCACCGGAAGCAGTTGCGATAATATCTTTGGGAGTATCTAAGGATAAATTCCACGAGTAAACTTCATCGAACCACATGTTTTTCTGCTCGATTTTGTATAGGCGAAGAGCAAATGCAAGAATGAAAATTAAACCGAGTATTATATAATAGAATTTTCGGGGCAAGTTTACTGTCCTATTAATTGAATGAAAACTCTTCTTGTTCTTTTTCTGTCATCGAAATCTATTAACACAATCTGCTGCCATGTGCCAAGAACCATTTGATTATTTACAAACGGGACATTGAACGACGTTCCGAATATAGCAGAGCGGATATGCGCGTGACCGTTCTGGTCGCCCCATGTATCGTTATGATGATATTTTTGATAAGTGGGGATTAGTTTTTCGAGAACTTTAGGAATATCTTTCAGCAAGCCGGGTTCAAACTCAAGTGTTGTTATGGAAGCTGTTGAGCCGATCGAAAAGACAGTTATATTCCCTTTACTCATTTTGCTTTTAAATAATACATCCTGAACATTACTTGTAATGTTAATAATATCGCAGTTGCCTTCGGTATCTATTAATATTTCTTCGTTTAAAATTTTCACTGAAAATTTTTCTTTTTAATGAACATTTTCATTTATTGAACTCCAGAAAATAATTTAATCCTTCAAGATTTAAGTCTTCTTCTTTTTTATTTATTAATTTAGTCAAAGGAAAAATTAAATCGGCATTGCCGCCTGTGGCGATTACAAAAAGATTTTTAAATTCTTTTTTGTATTCCGAAATAATTCTTTCGGTAAAAAATAAACTTTGCAGTATTACTCCGTTGCTTATATTATCTAATGTATTTTTAAAATACAATTTCTTTTTGAATTTCAAACTCGTATCGGGCAGGGAAGTATTCTGCACTAACGATTTTAAAGCTGTTTTTATACCCGGGGTTATTAATCCGCCTTTGAAAGTTCTATCCGAAACTAAATTGTAAGTCGTTGCCGTACCGAAATCAATTATTAGAAAATTTTTATTCTTAGGATATTTTTTTATAGCACCTAAAGCCCCGCAAACTCTATCTGTGCCAAGTGTCTTTGCATAATCAATTTTTATCGGAATCTTCGAATTTCTTTCGATCAGAAAAATATTTTCTTCTTTTCTAAATCTGTTCTTTATGTAAGAAGCGTGTTCTGTATTAGCGCAGGATATAGCAACTGAATTGTATTGAACGCTGAATGATAGAAGCGTTCCAAGCTTTTTTATGAAATTATTCTTATCATAATCTTCGAACTTTGATTTGACGAGTTTGCCATTAACACTTATCGCAAATTTTATGCGTGAGTTACCAATATCGATGACTAAATTTTTCAAATAAATTTTAGAAGAGTTCTTTATAAAACAAAAACAGCGTAAAAGAGTTAACCTTTACGCTGTGAAAATTCAAAACACGACTTACATTACATTGGGAATTTAAGACCTACGTTAACAACTACTCCCGATGCATTTGATTCTTTAATGATGATCAATTTGTATTTAATATCTCCATAAACAGAAAATCCCGCTGATAATAATTGCGATTCTATGCCGCCGCCAAGTACAATACCTAATCTTGTGTTGTTGCTTTGCAAGACATCGTTATAAAAATTAATTGAAAGACCGCCATCAAGATAAGGATTTATAGGTGAGCCTGTTCCAATAGGAGCAAGTTTTATTCTTCCTAAGCCTGCAAGCTCAAAATTGTTAGTATTTTTTAATTTCCAGTAATTCATTTGCGGAGTGAATGAAAATTTTCCGTAACCGATTTCTGCAAGCGCGCCGACATTAAATCCTGCTTCGCCTTCTATAGAAGCTACACCAAGGTGAACACCTAATGAAACTGGCGAACCGGGTACTAATGGATTTAGTTTGGATTTATTTTCCTTCAGTTTCAAATCGCTTAAATAATTCTGAGCGTAAGAAAAATTACTGAGAGTTAATATTAAAACTGCTAATAATAAGAGTTTTGATTTCAATTTTATTTTTATTTTGTTTTTAGTTGTGTGATATTTCTAATTGTGCTATAGCATCCCTTAACTGAGCTGCCTTTTCGTAATCTTCCTGTGTTACAGCTTCATCAAGTTCGCTTTTTAATTGCTTCAGCTTTCTATCTTTTGCAGTTAGTGTTTTGCTTTCATCTTCTTTTAAAAGTCTTCCTTCTTCATTCTCATCTATATCATCGTTACCAAGTTCTCCCTCTTCACCTGCTTCATAATCTTCGTCCTTAGGTGTAATCTGGTCTTCAAACTCAGGAGTAAACCCAACTTCATCCATTATTGAAGATGCTACATAAATCGGCGCGGCAAATTTTAATGCGATTGCAATTGCATCCGAAGGTCTTGCATCAAGCTCTTCAACGCTCATTGAATCGAATTTTATCTTTGCAAAGAAAGTTGAGTCTTTTAACTCGCTTATATATACAGATGAAACTGCGTATCCGAAATTTTCGATTACTTCTTTTAATAAGTCGTGTGTAAGTGGTCTTTGCTGTTTTTTTCCTTCAAGTTCTAATGCGATTGCCTGCGCTTCGAACTGTCCTATAATAATCGGTAATCTTCTGTCTCCACCTGTCTCTTTTAAAATAATAGCAAATCCGCCGCCGCTTTTATAGGGTGTGAGTGATAAACCGAAAATATCCACTTGTAAAAAATCTGAATCGTTATCCATAGTTATTTATTCTACTGCTTCAATTTAAAAAAGTTTCCTTTAATAATACAGTAATTTTTTTTATATCCTTTCTAATTTTTATTTATTGTTTAGCTTCCTAGAACTTTTTTAAATTCTTCTGTAAGTGCAGGAAGAATTTCGAATGCATCGCCTACCATACCATAATCTGCTATCTGGAAAATCGGAGCATCTTTA
>JBBRQV010000218.1:0-4453 GCA_038225955.1 Ignavibacteria bacterium
CGAAAAGAACGAATGCTCAATCGGCGATACAGTGAAAATTATGGAAACAAGACCTCTCAGCAAATCGAAGAGATGGAGACTTGTAGAAGTAGTTGAAAAAGTGAAATAGGTTTTAATTAGAAAAATACTACGAAAATTTATTACTTACTACAATGATACAAGAAGAATCAAATTTAGTTGTTGCCGATAATTCAGGGGCAAAAAGTGTAAGATGCATCAGAGTGCTTGGCGGTTCCGATAGAAGATATGCAGGCGTAGGAGATATAGTTGTTGTTTCCGTAAAGTCAGCAATTCCCGGCGGTACAGTAAAAAAGGGAGAAGTTTCCAGAGCAGTAATCGTAAGAACTGCAAAAGAAACAAGAAGACAAGATGGTTCATTCATTAAGTTCGATGAAAACGCAGCAGTACTTATCAATGCAAACAACGAGCCTAAAGGTACACGTATCTTCGGACCGGTTGCAAGAGAGTTAAGAGATAAATCATTCATGAAAATTATTTCATTAGCTCCGGAAGTTATTTGATACAGTAATACAAATTTTAAGACTTTAAAAAAATCAATATGGCTATCAAGACAAGATTAAAGAAAAACGACATGGTGAAAGTTGTTTCCGGCAATAGTAGAGGAACAACAGGAAAGATTCTATTTATCAATAGGGAAAAAGGAAGAGTGATTGTTGAAGGTGTAAACATAATGCATCGTCACACAAAAGCTTCACAAAAAAATCCCCAGGGCGGAATTGTAAGAAGAGAAGCACCAATTAATATATCGAACGTGATGTTAATAGACTCGAAGACAGGCGAGCCGACAAGAATCGGTTCTGAAATTATCAAAGATGAAAAGACAGGTAAAGTAAGAAGAATGAGAAAAAGCGTTAAATCAGGTGAAATTTTAATTAGTTAAAAAAATGGCAAAGACAAAACAAGATAGAAAAAAAGACGAAACTGCCCCTAAAAAAGGAAAAGGCGGAGACAAGTCAAGTAAAGCAGACGCAGGCTTTGTTGAAGAAAAAGTTCCTGTAAGAATGAAAGCTTCTTACAATGAAAAAGTTGTGCCTGAGCTTGTGAAAAAGTTCGGATACAAAAACAAAATGCAGGCTCCTAGACTTGAAAAGATTTGTTTGAACATGGGTGTTGGCGAAGCAGTTAACGATTCAAAGTTAATTGATGTAGCTTCAAGAGATATGGAAGCAATCATCGGTCAGAAACCTTCAATAGTTAAAGCAAGAAAATCAGTTTCGAATTTTAAGCTAAGAGAAGGCATGCCTATCGGTGTAAGAGCTACACTGAGAAATGCAAGAATGTTTGAATTTTTAGATCGCTTCATTAATATTTCAGTTCCGAGAATAAGAGATTTCAAAGGACTTGGAGACAGAAGCTTCGATGGAAGAGGAAATTACACTCTTGGTATTAAAGAGCAGGTTATTTTTCCTGAGATAAATGTTGATAACGTAACAAAGATAACAGGAATGGATATTACATTCGTAACAACTGCAAAAACTGATGAAGAGGCTTTGGAATTATTAAAGCAAATGGGAATGCCGTTTGTAAAAAGAGAAACAGCAGCTAAACAATAAAGTTTATTAACAATATTTTTTATGGCAAGAAAAGCATTAATTGCAAAACAAAACAGAAGAATTGAAATCGTAGCGAAGTATGCTGCGAAGAGAAAAGAATTAAAAGATAAAGGTGATTATGCAGCTTTAGCAAAACTGCCGAGAGACAGCAGCGCTACAAGACTTCATAGCAGATGCAACGTAACAGGAAGAAGCAGAGCTTACTACAGAAAGTTCGGCGTTTCCAGATTAGTTTTGAGAGAGCTGGCTCTACAAGGGAAGATTCCCGGAGTAACAAAAGCAAGCTGGTAACATACAATTTTAAAAAATTTTTCGTAAGGTAATACAGGAGATATTAATATGTCAATGTCTGATCCAATTGCAGACTATCTAACAAGAGTAAGAAATGCAATCAAAGCAAGAAAAAGAACCGTGGATATCCCGGCATCAAAATTCAAGAAAGCAATTTCTGATATTTTGAAATCATCTTATTTGATTCACGATTACAATGTAGATGAAGCTGCAGCAATAAAAAACGTACTTACCATTCAGTTGAAATACAACGATGGCGAAAGTGTGATACAAGGCTTGAAAAGAATTTCAAAGCCCGGTATCAGAAAGTATGTTGATGCTGAAAATCTTCCAAGAGTAAGAAATGGTCTTGGTATTGCAATTATCTCCACATCGAAAGGTTTGATGACAGATAAAAAAGCAAGAGAATTGAAAGTCGGCGGCGAAGTTGTATGCGAAGTCTGGTAATCTATAAAGTTTAAAAAAAGAATTTTTACATGAGCAGAATAGGAAAAAAACCGGTTACAATCTTAAGCAATGTTAAGATTAATCAAACCGATAATAAAATTGAAGTTTCCGGACCAAAGGGAAACCTTTCAATGGAAATGGATAGCGCAATATCAGTTGCTATCGAAAATAACGAAGTGGTTTTTACAAGAAAAGACAACGTTGGAAAGAACAGAGCTCTCCATGGTTTATACAGAGCTTTACTGCAGAATATGGTTACAGGTGTAACAGACGGCTTCACAAGAAAACTTGATTTAGTCGGTATCGGTTACAGAGCAGAGTTAAAAGGCGACACATTGGTTATGATGCTCGGATATTCACATCCGATAGTATTCAATGCGCCACCTAATGTTAAGATTGAATTACCTACACCTACTTCAGTATTGGTGTCAGGGATGGATAAGCAGATGGTAGGACAAGTTGCAGCGAAGATTAGATCGTTCAGAGAGCCGGAACCTTACAAGGGCAAAGGAATTAAGTACGATAATGAAGTAGTAAGAAGAAAAGCAGGAAAAACTGCATCTAAATAATTAAAAACAAGAGTTAATAATTAATATATATGAACAGTTTAGTAGCAGCAAAAAAAAGAAGAGCAAGAATAAAACATCAGGTCAGAAAGAAGATTTCAGGCACTGCTGAAAAACCACGTCTTGTTGTTTATAGAAGTTTAAAAGGAATTTACGGACAGTTGATTGACGATTTAACAGGAAAGACTATAACATCAATTTCATCTTCAGGCAAAGAATTAGCTGAAAAGATAAAAGATGTTAAAGGAAAAGTTGATAAAAGCAAAGAAGTAGGAAAAGCTATCGCAACCGTTGCAAAAGAGAAGAATATTACGAGCGTTGTATTTGACAGAAACGGTTATTTGTATCACGGAAGAGTAAAAGCATTCGCCGATGGAGCCCGCGAAGGGGGTTTAATTTTTTAATTAATTTTTGTATTTTTAAAGGATTAATCAGAATTAGTCTATACCCTCTCGGGTCGTCTAATGGCAGGACAGCGCCCTTTGGAGGCGTATGTGGAGGTTCGACTCCTCCCCTGAGAACAATTAAAACGAACACAAAAAGAATTTTTAATATTTATTTTTAATGGCAAAACCCAAAAAACAATACAAAGCAGGTGAATCCGAACTAAAGGAAAAGTTAGTTAATATCGGAAGAGTTGCAAAAGTAGTAAAAGGCGGAAGAAGATTTAGCTTCTCAGCTGTAACAGTTGTTGGTGACGGAAAAGGCACAGTTGGTATCGGTCTTGGAAAAGCAAACGAAGTAACTGACTCGATTAAAAAGAGTGTTGAAGACGCAAGAAAGAACGTAGTAAATATTCCTGTAAGCAGAGGAACAATTCCTCATGATATAATCGGAAAATTCGGAGCAGCGAAGGTTTTATTGAAACCAGCAGCACCGGGAACCGGAATTATCGCAGGTGGCGGCGTAAGAGCTGTATTGGAATCAGCAGGTATCCAGGACGTTTTAACTAAACTTCAGGGTTCTGCAAATCCACACAATGTTGTAAAAGCTACAATGAATGCTTTAATTTCTTTGAAAGATGCGAAAGCAGTTGCCAACTTAAGAGGCATTACTTTGAGCGAACTATTTGCTAACTAAAACGTAAAATATAAACATGGGAACGCTAAAAATAACACAGGTAAAAAGCACGATAGACAGAATAGAAAATCAGAAGAGAACGATGGAAGCATTAGGTCTTGGTAAAATAAACAGAACAGTAATTAAAAATGATACTCCGCAAATAAGAGGAATGATTACGAAAGTAAATCACCTTGTAAAAGTGGAAGAAGTAAAATAAAGAGTTTTAGTTCCTGTTGACGGAACTAGAAAAAAAGAAACAATCACTATCCTCTTTTTAAAAAAGGAGGAATATTTAAAAAATCGAAAGGAGAAAAAATGTCAACCTTTAAAAAAATTTCTTTACTATTTGTCATGTTATTTGTAGTGGCAGGCACATCTTTTGGTCAAGCGAACAAAGGATGGGACGGTGTAAAACCTGAAGTATGGAAGGGTTCACGTGCAATGGTATTCATGTACACACCATTTCAATCAAACTTAGGTTCAGTTAATGCAGGTTCTTCATCATTATTTCAG
>JBBRQV010000219.1:0-4451 GCA_038225955.1 Ignavibacteria bacterium
AAAAAAAGAAGAAATGATAAGACTGATTGACGATTTATTTGCATGCAAGATGCCTTATGTATGTCCTCACGGAAGGCCAACGGTGATACGAATTACGACTGATGAACTTGATAGCAGATTTTCAAGAACGTAAATTCAGAACGACATTTCTCAATTCAAATACTATGCATGTTCGACATAAATCCCGATATTCGAAAGTCACCCACTCTTCCATCTGAGTTTTACAGAGAAGAAAAATATTTTGAGCAATCGAAGGATAAAATTTTTTCAAAGACGTGGCAGTTCATCGGAGATACGAATTTAGTAAAAGTACCCGGGCAGGTATATCCTTTTACTTTGCTTGACGGATTTATGAATGAACCGTTAATACTCACCCGCGACTTTGATGACAACATCAATTGCCTTTCTAATATCTGTACACACAGAGCAAATGTAATTTGCGAAGGAGCGGAGAATGTAAAATCGTTAAGATGCCGGTATCATGGAAGGCAGTTCGAACTTACAGGGAAATTTAAATTTATGCCTGAGTTTGAAGAGTGCGAAAACTTCCCTTCTGAGAAAGATAATCTACCTAAAGTTAATTTCGAAATTTTTAACAATTTAATTTTTACTTCATTAAATCCTTCAGCACCGTTCCCAGAATTTTTCAAAGAGATTAAAGAACGTTTGCAATGGTTCCCTTTTGATAAACTAGTGTTAGATGCAACACGATCTAAAGATTATCTTGTTAAAGCGCATTGGGCATTATACTGTGAAAACTATCTTGAGGGATTTCATATTCCTTACATTCACAAAGGATTGAATGACGTGCTTGACTACACAAACTACACACAGGAAATTTATAAATACACAAATCTGCAAGTCGGCAGGGCGAAGTCGGGTGAAGTTACATTTGATAATTCACCTGATAATGATATTGCCGCATATTATTACTGGGTATTCCCGAATATGATGTTTAATTTTTATCCATGGGGACTTTCGATTAACGTTGTAAAGCCGATTGAAAAAAACCTTACAAAAGTTTCTTTCATTACATACATTTCGGATGAGAGTAAGTATGATATGGGAGCAGGCTCGGGACTAGACAGAGTCGAACGTGAAGATGAAGCAATTGTAGAAAATGTTCAGAAAGGAATTAACTCACAGCTATATACTTCAGGGAGATACTCTCCTACCCGCGAGCAGGGTGTGCATCATTTTCATTCGTTGATAAATGAATTCTTGAGGAAATAACTTTTTATAAATTGATATTAGTAAGATTTAATTTTATTTTTAAATATAATCCGAAAAAATTAAATTCTATTAGTTATGGATATGACGGCTTTCAGCAATACTTCAATCGATGTAATTTTTTTAGTATTTAGTCTGTTTTTCCCTCGGATTGCAATTATCGGGTTCTTTTTCTTCGACGCACTTCCTACAACCACTCTAAATAATCTAGTAAGCGTTTTACTTACTGTCTTTTTCCCGAGAGTATTTGTCATTATCATGATTGCCCAGCACATGGGAACAAACAATCCGTGGTTCTGGATTCATATCGTTGTTGCCATACTGGTATACTTATCAGGCGGCAAATGGGGTAAAAGAAGATTTACAAGCAGCCGAAAAGAATATTAAACCATATATTTTGCTTCACTTAGTTCACTTATATTTTTAAAATAATTTAGAAGATAGGTCGATTTATGCCTTATTAAACTTTTTCCTGTTTAATTTGTCTAAACAGAGTAAAACTTTATTAAAAATTAAACTTAGTAATGAAAATCTACCTGATAGTACTTATATTTATTCTCACCATTCCTATAAAAATATTCTCTCAGGATAATCCACAAATCACTCCCGAAATGAGGGAGAAATTCAAGAATTTCAGAGGAACAATATCGGGATTTGTTATTGATAAAGATAACAACGCTCCACTACAATCTGCAACTGTTCAGCTTTTTAAGTTAAGGGATTCAAGTCTTGCAACGGGCGGTGAAACAGACGCAAAAGGAAAATTTACTCTTGCTGATGTTAAGGGTGGAAAATATAAATTAGTTGTTAGCTTTGCCGGATACAAAAAGGCTATGATGCCGGAAATTATGCTTACACCTATGACTCCCGATTTAGTTCTTGATACTATAAAGATGACTACAGGATTAACGACGGAAACTATAAATGTAGAGGCCGAAAAACCCTTTATAGAATTCCAGCCAGATAGAAAAATTTTCAATGTTGAAAAAGGAATGACTACTACCGGCGGAAATGTAATCGACGTATTGAAAAATATTCCGGGAATAACTGTTGACCAGGATAATAATATCAGCTTCAGAGGAAGCGGAAATATAAAAATTATGTTTGATGGAAGGCCGTTTGGATTAAACAGCTCAAACATATCAACTATTCTTGAACAGATGCCTGCTGATAAAGTGGCATCAATTGAACTCATGACAAATCCCACTGCAAAGTTTGAGGCTGAAGGCTCAACGGGAATAATAAACATTGTTCTTAAGAAAAATGATATGACAGGAATGAACGGCAGTGTTTCAGCTAATGTAGGTACAGGCGATAAATATAACACATCATTAAATCTCAATAGAAAAACTAAAGATTATAATCTTACCGGCAGCTATGATATGAGGCTGATGAATATGAACATTAACGGATTTAACAATAGACAGACAATCGGAAATCCATACATCACGGATATTGACCAAACGAATAGCAATGACATGCGTATGCACTCAAATCTTGTTCGCGCAGGAATAGACTGGACAATAAATCCGAAGGAAAATCTCGGGTTCAATCTTTCTTTTAACGATCGCTCAAGAAACAGAGGCGGAAATAATTTTACAAATATTTTTGATGGAGCAACACAAACAACAAATTATTTAACACGGGAATTTAATGTTAATAACGGAAAAAATTATGGAGTCGGCGCAAACTATCTTCTCAAATTCAAAAATCCAAAGCAAACTTTAAGCAGTGACTTTAGTTATTCAAGAGAAGAAGGAAATGTAACATTGAACAGTTTTACAGATTATTCTATTCCTGTGGGAACTCAGAGCAGCAGACTGAATCAGTTTAACGGACAAAAAAATGATGAAGTAAATTTTCAGGTTGATTATGTAAATCCTTTTACAGACGACAGAAAATTCGAGGTCGGTGGTAAAACAATTTTTAGAAAAACCGATGACGATACACGAACAGAAAACTATGATTATACAACAAACACCTTTATAAATAATACGGGACTTACAAATACATTTAACTATCAGGAAATTATAAATGCAGTTTACTTTGCATATCAGGATAAGATTGGCAACTTTGGATATCAGATTGGATTAAGAGGCGAGCAGACTAATACAAAGGGTGAGCAAATTACACAGGGTTCAAATTTTACAAAAAACTATTTCAGCTTGTTCCCGAATGTAAGCCTTTCACAAAAACTAGGCGCTGCCGAAGAGCTGCAGTTAAGTTACTCAAGAAGAGTAAGACGTCCTGATATAGATAATTTAAATCCGTTCCTGAATACTTCAGACCCGTTAAATTATTCTTCGGGAAATCCTGATTTGAATCCTGAATATACAAATTCAGTTGAACTGAATTTCTTAAAATATTTTACATCTGCTTTAATTACACCTTCGATATTTTTCAGACAGACTAATGATAAAATATCAAGAGTAAGAGTACAGTACGATAGCGTAATTACTTTAACTACACAGGAAAATTTTTCCAGCTCACGTTCTTACGGATTTGAGCTGACCACAAATGCAAATCCATTTAAGTTCTGGATGCTAAACGGAACAGTAAGCTATTTTAAAACAGAGAACGATGCAACAAATTTAACAGGGCAGACAAACTCAGCTTACTCATGGAGCGGAAGAGCATTTTCAACATTTAATCTTCCTGCTGATTTAGGATTGCAGTTAACTTATTTCTACTCCGGTAAAAATTTATCGGCTCAGGGACAGATTGACCCGTTCTCATCTTTTGAAGTGGGACTTAAAAAAGATTTTATTGACAAAAAACTCACGGTAAATTTAAGATTTTCGGATGTATTCAATACGCAAAAATTCCACGGTACAATATCTGATGCGACTTTTTACGATGTGTTTGAAAGGAAGAGAGATTCGCAGACTGTGTTCTTATCTTTGACATATAAGTTTGGTACTGATATGCAGAGAGACAGAAGAAAAAAACGTGATAACAACAACAATGATCAGCCTGATATGCCGGATGGATTTTAAGTGAAGTTGCTAAGGATTAAGATAATCTTTTATATCTATATAATATAAGTTTCCGCCGGTAGTTTTATTAACTTCATCAGTGATGAATAATTCAGTCGGGCTTATGTAGCAAACACCTTCCTTCTGTGAGATTGTAGGTAAAAATATTTCGGTGTGCTCCGATTTTGTAAGGGGTACGCCGTTTTTTATTTTAAAGAGCCAGAATTTATTATTTGATAACAAAAC
>JBBRQV010000220.1:0-4381 GCA_038225955.1 Ignavibacteria bacterium
ACTGATTACACTGATTACACTGATTTGAAATGATTAACATAATAGTGCATATGGTTTTTCATTAAAATCAGAATTAATCAGCGAAATCAATGATTAAAGTTTTTAAAAGCCCTGACGTAAAACTCAGGGCTTTTTTTTTAGGTTTTTAATAACTCGATTGTATAGATTTGAAATGATTAAAAATGGTTTAAATGATGGGGTACAGAGTAAATGATAATAGTCGGGCTAAATCAGATAAATCTACTTTTTAAGACAAATGTGACAATAATGAGCTTAAAACGCACTTTAAATGTAGTAGTGAAACTGCTATCGAGCAAAAAATAGTAGTTTGGACACTTCTTAATTCCCGCTAATACAGGATTTTCGCCTTTCCTTGAAATCCAATTCAAATAATAAATTTTCAATCCGAATAATTCAGGTCAAAACATAGTTTGTACCTTTTGTATTTCCATGTTAATTATTTAAAAGAAGTTTGCTAACTGCGATAATTTGGTTAAAACGAGCTATGTGCTATATTTGTATAGAGTTGTAAAAATTACTTAAAGAAACTTTAACGAAAGCATATAAGATGTAATAAAATAATATAGATAAAATATTTTTCGTAATGGCACGGGAACTGTATTAGCACATGTATTACAAAATCATTAACCCGATTATGAAAAAATTACTTTACATCCTTATGCTGGCAATGTTGACATTCACATTTGCTAACAAAGGTTACTCAGATAACGGCTGCTCTGTTATGGTTTTAACAAGCCTGGCAGAAGGAAACAACGTTACAATAACAAACCCTGTATCACACGCCCCAGAAAACGTGTTTGCAGGACTTGTAAACGCAACCGTAGATGGGCACACAACAAGAGTTTATTGTATAGATTTAAATCATACAGTAAACGTACCATCCGGAAATTTTAACGATTCAGGTTTTGCACAACCGGAAGTTGCATGGATCTTACACAATTACTTCCCCTACAAAGCTTTGCCTTATTCAGGCTCATTGACAGCAAGCAGAGAAGCTTCAGCAGTTCAGCTTGCAATTTGGTATTTCACAGACGGAGTTGATTACAATACATTATCAGGAAATGCAGATATCAGAGACAGAGCAAAAGATATTGTTGATGCAGCGATGCTTCACGCAGGAACATTTCAGCCTTATGCTCCGCTTACAATTGTTCCAATCAGTTTATTGAACAATTGCAGCATTAAAGATACAATTAAAGCAAGAGTAGTTGATGAATTAGGCGTTGGCGTTGTTGGAAAAACATTGACGGTAACGGTTTCTTCAGGTGGTACAGTAACTCCGACCACAATAACAACAGGCGCAAACGGTTACTCACAGCCTATCGTTGTAACAAAAGGTGGAGCTAATACTACTGTAACAATATCAGGACAATTAATACTTCCTCCCGGAGTAAGATATTTAGCAGTTAACAATCCGCTTACAACTCAGCACATGGCAGGTGCGGAATTAGTACAGGGATGCGTAACACAGCAATTGACTTTACATTGCGATACAACAAGCAGCGGCGGTTCAGGCGGTGTTGAAACAAATTACAATATGGCAGAAGCTCTATTGAAGAGACATACATTGATGCAAAACGGCGAAACAACTCCTTTGATTGCAAATCAGGATTTTGTAATGCCACCGACATACGCATTATCACAATTAGCTCCGGTAAACGGACCTTTCAATACAACAAGAGTTGAAACAACTCCTTTTGATATTTTAGGAATCTCAAATGCTACATCAGCATACGCAGCGGATTATAAATTTGGCACAACAAGACTTGGCGCGATATTCTCAACAACAACAAATGCACCTGAAGTATATAGCCACTCTAAACCGGCATGCGACAGATTAGCAAAGATGAGCTTAAATCAATTAGAAGTAAAATACATTGACGGACATCAGTTCTATTTAGGACAGTTGTTTAATGCAACAAAGAACTACACAGACTATACAATTATATTCAGCGCATACGAATCAGCATCAGCATTTACAATCGATAACAAATGGACAATTGCAGAGTACAGCGTACCTGCAGGAACTATGTCAGTTTATAACTATCAGGTATGGGCAGCAAGTCCTGAAGCAGCAGTTGAATTAGCAAGAAGCATATTAGCTAAGTTCGCAGGCTTCAAGCCGGTAACATATTCAACAACACAATTAAAATCACCTGACGTTATCATCAAAACATCAACCTATACAAATGATGGCAAGATGAGAATGAACATTAAGAATAACTTCGGTACAAACCAAACAGTTTCTCTTTCAATTCATTACACACCACAGCAAGGGATGCCTGAGCAGGTATTGAACCAGAATGTAAACCTTGTTCCCGGTGAGAACTCAGTAGTGATTCCAATCGGATTTATGTCAAGCGCATCAGTAACAATGAGCGAAGCTAACGGATTCAAAGATGCAGTATTTGTAGGCGGCGGAATTTACGGTAACTATGCAGGACCACTTAGCACAGTTACAGAGTTCAGCTTCTTCCAGGCATCAAACCCGACTTTACCAAACAACTCATATTTATTCCCCGGTGGCGTAAAAATGAGAGGTGTTCTTGGTGATAAAGTTTACATCTCAAGAAGCTTAGACGGTTCATACGACGGAGTTGATTTAAGAAACTTCTCTAAATTAAGATTTGAAGTTATGGGTTCAGGTACTTTAAGTGTAATACTTGAAGCTAAAGTTAACGGACAATATGTATATCCTTTTGTTAACGTTCCTGTAACATCTTCATTCACAACTAAAGAAATAGATTTATCACTATTCAAAATAAACGGAGTACCGGTTGACCTTAGCAGCATTACTTTGGTAAACTTCCAGATGAGCAAGCAGTATAATACAGGTATGACTAACTATGATTTCTCAATCAAGAATACAGGTATCATTGCTAACTCAGTTGGTATTTCAAACAACGAAGGAACAGTTACAGAGTATTCATTAGCTCAGAACTATCCGAATCCGTTTAACCCGGTAACTAATATTACTTTCTCACTTCCAAAACAAGACTTTGTAACATTAAAAGTTTACAACGTTCTTGGTAAAGAAGTAGCAGTATTAGCTAACGGTGTTAAAGCATCGGGTATATACAATATCACATTTGATGCAAGTTCGCTTTCAAGTGGAGTTTACTTCTACAAACTTGAAACAAGCAGCTTCTCTGATGTTAAGAGATTGGTTGTAACTAAATAAGTGTTCGTAGGGATATTTACATAATGCAGCAAAGCCCTGAGGGTCATGGTTCTCTCAGGGCTTTTTTTTTAGTAAAATTTTTAAGCCTTGAAGCTAAAACTTCAGGGCTTTTTAGTTTGCTAAAATTTGTAAGGAATTTGTTAGGATTTTGTTTAAATTAATACTAAAATTAGTTTTAGGCAGGTTTTGATTTTTAAAATTGAAAGCCCCATTTAGTATCTCTTCCACTTCATAATCTTTAGATAACATTGATTTACTATTTTGAAAAAAGTTTATTCACCATTAATAATAATTTAATTATGAGAAAATCTATACAACATTTGTTCAGAAAAAGTGTTATGCTTGGAATATTAGGAATTATTGCTCTATGTTTTCAAACTTCTTTTGCTCAGCCTTTTGCCGAGCCATTTAATTATACTTCCGATGCAGTAAACGGATTATCCGCTCAAAGCGCAGGCTTATGGGTAAGAATTAATTCAGGTGATTCCATTTTAGTTAGAAGTGGAAACATTGGCTATGTAGGCTTAACAACTTCTTCAGGGAACAGTGTTACATACGGCGGAGCAGGCGCCGATTACTATCGCCCATTTACAAACCAAACAACGGGTACTGTTTACGCATCGTTTCTTTTGAATGTGTAAAACATTTCAGCTCAATCTACAGCGGGTGGATATACAGTTGGTTTTATGGAAAATAATTCTACCTCTAACTTCGGCGCTACTTTATGGATAAGAAATAATGCAGCTGCAGGGACAACACAATATAATATTGGCGTTAACCCAAGAACAACAGCGGCAAATACTGCATGGGCAGCAAATGTACTTGATACAGGCACAACTTACATGGTAGTAATTGCATACCAGATAGTTGCCGGAGCAGGAAATGATATTGTAAAGATGTGGGTGAACCCTGTATCCTTTAATGGAGCAGAACCAAACCCGGACCTGACAGCAACAAATACCGGAACAGATTTAACAACGGGCGTGCAGAGAATCTTCATGAGACAGGATGCAGCAGGAACAACTCCAACATTAATCATCGATGAAATGAGAGTAGGCTTAACATGGGCAGATGTAACACCATCTGTAATAAGTGAAAATATTACAATACCTCAGAGGACTTTTAATAATCTTACAATTAATAATGCTACGGTTACTTTAAGCGCAGACGATACTCTTA
>JBBRQV010000221.1:0-4342 GCA_038225955.1 Ignavibacteria bacterium
AAAACAAAGCTGGAGTTATCAGGGGCAACATCTGCGGAAGTGACCCAGTCGGCAAAGAAAGGTCCTGAGCCGATATAAATACTATCAATTAACTTTGCGGTGTACTCCCCCGCCACTATAGGCAAAGTGTAAACTCTTAAAAAGCCGGAGTAAGGCTCTGTTCTATTTTTTGAGAAAAGATATAAAGAATCTTTATAGTAAAAAGACGCCTCCATATCATAATTTTTATTTACTTTCGAAGGAGGAAATTCTTTTTGGTCGGGGTAACTGAATTTTATAATTTCTGCTTCAACTGTATCGTTAAAAAGATTTGCGGGATTCGGTATTTTATAAATTCGTAAATTTTTTCTGTCGTTATCGTTATTACCAAAATCGCAAATGTAAAAATTCCCTTTATCATCTTGCGTAATTTCTTCCCAATCAACATTGATTGCATTTTTTACAACAACTGTTCTTTTCATAGTACCCAAAGTATCAAAACAATATAATTCAGGCTCGCCACCGCTATCATTGAAACTCCACAATTCGTTGTTATTATTCACCTCAATGCCGGACGATTCATTTAACTTCGAAGGAAGTTTACATACCTCTCTAAAGTGTAAATCCTGCGAGAATAAATTTACTGTTAGTAATAAATAGAATATAAGAAATATTTTTTTTGCCATGTAGGCTTACAATATAGTGATTATTTATAAAAAATTTTATACATAAGGGGAATTTTCCATTTGGTAAGAATTTCATAGGGAAAAATTAACAAATTGTAATACTTTTTTTCAATCGTTAACTTATTTAAAATTGAACTTAAAATCCCCTAAAACAAACCATGGCTAAAATTTTAATAGTTGATGACGATAATATAACACTGAGTATCCTTAAACAAGTATTGTATAAGGCAAACCACGATGTTACAACTGCAATAGACGGCGAAGAAGCCATCCAATATGTAAAAAATACTTTGTACGATATTATAGTAACGGATTTCAATATGCCCGGAATGAACGGCATTGAGCTTACAAAGGAAATTCTTAAAATAAATCCTCAGTCAGTTATAATTTTAATCACCGCTTATATTTCTGTAAAAGCTGCTCTCGAATCTATTAAGCTTGGTGCATTTGACTATCTCACAAAGCCGGTAGATAAAGAGGAACTGCTCTTAAGTATTGAGAGAGGACTGGAAAGATTAAAACTTCTTGAAGAAAATAATCAGCTGAAGAAAAACAGTAAGCCATCACCTGCCAAAGTTGAATTTAAATTTGAAACAAAAAGTGAAGACGTAAAAAAAATACTTACTGAAGCTGCCGAAGTAGCTCAGTCTGATTCGACTGTATTAATAACAGGTTCAAATGGAACAGGTAAAGAAGTGCTTTCCGAATTCATTCACAAAAATAGCAAGCGAAGTAAAAGTACTTTTGTAGTAGTAAACTGCGCAGCTATTCCTGAGCAGCTTCTTGAGTCAGAATTGTTCGGACACTCCAAAGGTTCTTTCACCGGAGCCATTAAAGACCATAAAGGTTATTTTGAAATAGCTAACAACGGTACAATTTTCTTAGATGAAATCGGTGACTTAGATACTCCCCTTCAGGTAAAGCTGTTGCGTGTATTGCAAACAAAAATGTTTGCAAGAGTCGGAGACCCTAAACCAATAAGCACAAATGTAAGAATAATCGCAGCAACAAACAGAAATCTTAAACAGCTTATCAAGGACGGAAAATTCCGTGAAGACCTTTACTACAGGATAAATGTTTTTGAATACCATCTCCCCGACCTTAAAGATAGACCTTCGGATATTATTTTTTATTTTGAAAAGTTTATTAAAGAATATTCTAAGGAGAACGGCAAGAAAATAAAAGAAATTTCTGAAGAAGTAAAAGATTTATTGTACCAATATCCATGGCCCGGAAATATAAGGGAGCTTAAAAATATTGCCGAACGCGCTTCTGTATTATGTAAGACAGGAATAATCTCCGGTGACCTTCTTCCGGATAGAATAAAAATTGATGGGCAGGCTACTGTCAGTGAAGAATTTATTTCTAAAGATTATGTTGAGAGTAAAACTGAGTTGCTGAAGGAATTTGAAAGAGATTTTATTAAGAAGCATTTAAAGAATCGAATATAAAAAAATAGCTTCGAAATTGGGGCTCCGAAGCTAAATTTTTCTTTTTATTAGCGATTATTATCTTACGATAAAACCGGCCACAATTGTAAGTAGAAGCATTGCAATTCCTGCAAAACTTATATATTCGAATTTAGAAAATTCTACTTTTGCTGTTTTTAAGGTGGTTTTCATAGGGTTTAAGGGTTAAAGTTAATAAATTTTTTCGTTGAAATTATCTTACAATAAAGCCTACTACTACAGTCAGCAATAATACTGCAATTCCTGTAAAGCTAATGTATTCGAATTTTGATAATGCTGATTTATTTATTGTGTTTTTCATAAAGTTTAAGACCTTTCTTTGTTTAAATTTGTTTCATTACTCTATTCTACTACAATTTCTATGCCAAAAATATTTGAAGTTTAAATTTGATCATATATTACCCCAGGACAAGCTATGATTATTGATATTACAGATAATTAAAACGATTATTGCTGCAAATATTAGATGAATAATTCTTCTTGCCACCATTTTAAACTCCTTTAATTAAACTTACACCTTTTATATTTCCATATCTGATTCCAAGAAATTATCTGAAACAATTATAAAATAGTTTAGTTTAAACTTTAAACAAAAATAAATATGAAAAAAATTTCTTTACTAATATTATTAATACTTGCCTTTGGCACTGCCTTGAAAGCGCAGCCTAAAATGGTGGATGACGATGCTATATGCATGACTCAGAAAGTTAAAGCGAATATGAAGGCAGGGAAAGAATACAGTGTTACGGTTTCTTTCAAAAACTCAGGTGAAAAAACATGGGAAAAAGGAGACTACCGGATTATATATTCCGACCCAAGAATGAATGCACGCAATAATAATGTGTGGGGAATAGACAGCATAAAAATTAAAAGGAATGTTAAGTCAGGCAGTACATATTCTTTTAAATTTAAAGTAACTGCGCCAACTGAACCGGGAATTTATTTTTTCAGCTGGATAATGTCAAACAATAATGGAACGTTTGGCGCGGGCTCTGAGCTCCAACAGATTGTCGTTTCAAATTAAACTGTCACACTTACAATAAAGTGTTTGTCTAAGATTTTAAACAAACACTTTATTATGAAATTATTTTTATTAATCCCCTTTTTTATTTTTCTTACAAAAATTTCTTCTGCTGCACAATTCAAAGAAAATTCTTACAACGGCAAAGAAGATTTAATGAAAGTCGATACAGAATTTTCCAATTTATCAAAAGAGAAAGGAACGAACTATTCTTTTCTTCAATACCTGGCTGATGATGGAGTTATGCTGCGAAGAAATTCTTATCCAATTGTAGGCAAAGATAAAATTTCACACGACCTCTTATCGGATGATGATAAAAATTTAACACTTACCTGGGCACCGCTTTATGCCGATATTGCCGAATCGGGTGAGATTGGATACACTTACGGTCTGTGGGAAATGCACATAAAAAAAGAAGACGGAACTGAGGATACAAGAAAAGGCACCTATGTTACAATATGGAAAAAAGATAAAGCCGGAAATTGGAAATTCGTCTTAGATACAGGAAAGTCCGGCCTTGAATAAAAAAAAATTATAAATATTAATCCCTCTCTTTAGGAAAAGGAGAGGGTTTATTATTGCTTTCTCTTTTGCTTTCTTTTATTTCAAATTCTTTCGTTTCCTTTACTCCATTTGCATCAAGCTCGACTTTATATTTTCCCGGAGGTAGAAAATATTTTCCTTTATCTGTTAATCTGAATTTTATTTTTTTATCAGCTTTATATTTATCCTTAACAAAATCGAAATACATCTTTCCGGCTGCTGTATCCACGGATAAATCGTATACAATATAATTCAATCCTGCAGCACAATTTCCTGTAAGCATATTTACAATCTTATCTTCAAATGAAATTGTAATATTATACGAGCCGGAATTTTTTGCATAAAAAGTAAAATTGAAATGAGGCACACTTGTATCGCCGAAGCTTCCGCGTTTCATTCCCCAATTTTTATTGTAAGTTGTCTTCTCTATATCATAAAAGACTATGTCCTTGCCGAGGGCATCTGAACTTAATTTTTCAATATCAGATAAATTTGTTTTATATAACGAACGTCCATGCGTACCAACGATTAAATCATGCTCTCTTGATTGAATCATTAAATCATGCACGGGAACATTCGGTAATCCCTTACTAAATGCATTAAATGTTTTCCCCGCATCTAAAGAGCAATATACTCCGCCATCA
>JBBRQV010000222.1:0-4337 GCA_038225955.1 Ignavibacteria bacterium
CGAATCCGTCTTTTTTATTTCTTGGAATGATATGAAAATGTAGATGAAATATTTCCTGTCCTGCAGATTTTCCGTTTGCAACGAGATTTAAAATGCCTTCACATTTAACGGCTTTAGTAACAGAATTATTTACTTTTTTAACAACCGATATAAGATGCTTTGCAGTTTCCTCATCACAGTCATCTAAAGTTACGAAATGTTTTTTAGGTACAACAAGCACATGCCCTTTATTCACCGGCTGTATATCCATAAATGCCATAGCAATATCATCTTCATAAACAATCGATGATAGAAGTTCCTTATTTATTATTCTGCAAAAGAGACAACTAGCTTCCATATACTGGTAAATTGAATGAACTTCTTACGTATTTTCTTATCTCTAATCCATACCTGCCTGACTCACCTACTAACTCAAAAAAGAAGCAGACAAGTAAAATAAGAACTACCGTATTTATAATCTTTGTTTTTCTACTCAAGTTTTTATCCTCAGTTATAAAGAACATATTATTGCCGCGCCAATTTAGAATCAAACCGTATATCGTAGATAACAAATATCCTAATAAAAGAACCAGAATGAATGCTTCCATATCGTGTTCACCAAATTTATCTATAAACAAATAAATATCCAGAGAATATTTGAGCGTAAGAAAAAAAAGTGTCAATATAATACTTAGCAAAATATTCGAACTAGTTCTGTAGTTGAATGTTACTAAGAGTAAAGGAAGAATGAAGGCAGATATAAATAAGTTAAGCGTCAACATTTTACTATTTATATTTAACCCACAAGTAAGCGCTGCAAACAAAAAAATATTTACCAGAAATATTAATAAAAATTTCTTCATATTCTATGATGACTTCTTCATCAATATCAAACCGAACACTCCCAGCACAATATTCGCGAACCACATTCCGAGCAGGGGACTAAGCAGTGCCCTATCGGCAAACTTTTCCCCACCGATAAGTGATGCCCAGTATAGTAAGAAAAATAAGAGAGATAGACCTGATGCAATTCCAAATCCCCCCTTCCGCACTCTATACCCAAGCGGCGCGCCGATTAATGCAAACACTATACACGAAAAAGGAATAGAGTATTTTTTATAAATTTCCACATCGTACTGGTCAATTTGTTTCTCGATTTCTTTTTTTACGTTTGACTGGCTTTTATAATCATTTCCATACAAAGTTATTCTGGAAATTAAAAATTTTAACGAATCGTACTGGGGATTTTTATTTGCAGTATCGTTGGGTGCAAGCAGTACTCCTACGGGAGCTTTGTAAATCGTATCTTTATATTTAAAGTTTGTAAGTTTTAATATATCAGGGTAAGCTCTTTGAAAAACCTGTGAGCCGAGAGTTGTCTGAGATTTTTTCAGGCTGTCAACAATCTGATTCATAGAGTAGGAAGACAGTTCCCTGTCACCCCGAGAGAAAGCATTATCTCCTGACTGCTGAAAGCCAAAGCCCTTCGCATCCATTATAATTCTATGCTTGTCGAATTTTATTACTCTGTATTTATTTGTGTAGTCAAGATTATTTAGCTGATGAATTTCCCCATTGGAGAGATTCATAACTATGTGATTGAAGTCACTGGTAAAACTTATATCACCTTTTTCAGCAGTGATAACGTTTCGTGTCGCAGGATTTGAATAATCCGAAATATAAATGTCTTCCAGATTATTATTGTTCTCAAAAGTTTTTTTTACAAGAATTTTAAATCCGCCGATGTCATCGGAGAATTTCCCTGCTTCAAGAATAAACGTCGGTTTTGTTTTTGAAATGTCGGTTAAGAGTGTACGGGCTTTGTGATTTGCCTCAGGCAGCACATCGTTATTAAATTTAACCATCAGGAATGTTAAGACGCATGCGGCAATAAGAACGGGAGCCATTAACTTGGGCAGGCTTAATCCGCTTGCCTTCATAATTGTAATTTCATTATCGGAGGAAAGAGAGCCGAATGCCATCAGCGTTGCAACAAGCACTGCCATAGGAGCGGCAAGTGTTACAATCCATGCAAGATTAAAAGTTATAAGCTGGAAGATTATCCACAAGCTTAGACCTTTGCCCACAAGCTGATCTAAAGCTTTGATTAAGAATTGAAATAAGAATAGAAAAAATATCGTAAAGAAAGAAAATATAAACGGTCCGAGGTGCGCTTTTAATATGTATCTGTATAAAATCATTCCTCTTTTTTGGTCAATCCCTTTGCATTAATAAAAAATAAAAATTATTAGTCACTTATTCATCTGTAACTCTTACCCAGATCTGATAATCATCATAAGTGTTTGGTTTGATTTCCATGGATGTAATTGTTATCGAGTTTTTATCCGTAAACTTTATGTATCTGGAAGAATGAATTGTACTGCAGTCTATGGGCTTTTTCCAAAGCTCATCCATGCTGTACAAACCTTTCGCGCCCTTAGTCATATTAAACCAAATCAGGTCGCCTGTATTAAAACAATTTCCCTTCAGTTTTTCAGTAATTGCAATAAGTTTTCCTGAGTAAGTATCTTTAGAAGTAAGAGTTACTTTAATTTGGATGCCGTTAATATCAATATCTGTTGATTGTCTTTCCCACGTGCCTTCAATATTATTATCCTGAGCATAACCTCTTGAGATAAAAACAAAAAATAATGAACAAAGGACAGTAAGTAAAAATAATTTAGGGATAGCTTTCATTGGTTTTTTATATTTCAAAATTTATTTCGTTATTTCAATACGCCAAGCTCTTTGCCAATCTTTACGAATGCATTAATGCATTTATCAAGATGCTCGCGGGTGTGAGCAGCAGATAGCTGAACTCTTATCCTTGCTTTTCCCTTTGCAACTACAGGGAAGAAAAATCCTATTACATAAATTCCTTCATCTAAAAGTTTGTTAGCCATATCCTGTGAGAGTTTTGCATCGTACAACATTATCGGAACTATTGGATGAACTCCCGGCTTTATATCAAAGCCTGCGGCTGTCATCTTCTCTCTGAAATACATTGTATTCTCTTCGAGCGTATCTCTCAGTTCAGTTGTCTCAGTTAATAAATCCATAACCGCAATTGAGCCTCCAACGATTGAAGGAGCAAGTGAGTTGGAGAATAAATATGGTCTGCTTCGTTGTCTTAGTAGTTCAATAATTTCTTTTCTGCCCGATGTGAATCCACCCATGGCGCCGCCTAATGCTTTGCCCAGTGTTCCTGTGATAATATCAACTCTTCCCATTACTCCGCAATGCTCAATTGAACCTCTGCCTGTTTTACCAAGGAAACCCGAACAGTGACACTCATCAACCATTACCATCGCTTCATATTTATCTGCAAGGTCGCAGATACTTTTTAAATCGGCAATCGTTCCGTCCATTGAAAATGCCCCGTCTGTGCAAATTAAAATTTGCTTTGCACCTTTGGCTTTTGCATCTTTGAGATGTTCTTCAAGCTCGTTCATATCGCTGTGTTTATATCTGTAGCGCATTGCCTTACAGAGACGAACACCATCGATAATACTTGCGTGATTTAATTCATCGGATATAATTGCATCAGTTTCATTTAAGAGCGGTTCAAACACTCCGCCGTTTGCATCAAAGCAAGCCGCGTATAAAATTGTATCTTCAGTTTGTAAAAACTTTGAAATTTTTTCTTCTAGTGTTTTATGGATTGTCTGCGTTCCGCAGATAAATCTTACTGAAGACATTCCATATCCCCATTCATCAAGAGCTTTTTTAGCAGCATCGATTACTTTAGGATGTGATGAAAGTCCCAGATAATTATTTGCGCAGAAATTTAATACCTGTTTTCCATTAACAGTAATTTCAGCGCCCTGCTCACTCGTAATAATATGCTCTTTCTTAAACAGTCCAGCGGATTCAATAGCTGCTAATTCAGTAGCAATTCTAGAAACTAAATATTCATTCATAACGTGTTATCATTAGAAAGGTAAAGATAAGGTAGTTGTAGGCTTATTTATTTTCAATACCAAGAAGCTCTACTTCAAAAATTAATAATGATCCTGGAGCAATTTTATCACCTTTTTGTTGATCTCCATAAGCCAAATCTGAAGGAATATAAAACTTCCATTTACTACCAATTGTCATTAATTGAAGTCCTTCTTGCCAACCTCTAATTACGTTGCCCAATGGAAAGCTTATTGGTTCTCCTCTATCTACTGAACTATCAAAAACAATTCCATTAATTAACGTGCCATGATAGTGGCATTTTACGGTACTTGCTAAAGTTGGCTTTACCGTATCTGTTCCTGCTTTTAAAATTTGGTATTGCATACCACTAGGCAATGTAATAACCCCAGGTTTTTTACCATTAACCAATAAAAAATCATGTCCAGCTTTTATTGCAA
>JBBRQV010000223.1:0-4283 GCA_038225955.1 Ignavibacteria bacterium
ATTCTGAACGCAGACTTTATGATGAACTCAAAACTAAATGTAAAAGAACTTTTTCATTATACTATGGAGCTGCTTCTCAACGGAATACTTACTGAGAAGGGCAAGAAGCTGTATGAAAAAGAAAAAAATAACATCACAAACCAAATCGGTAAAATAAACCTCAGTCAAAATTAATTAATATACACATAAATGAAAAAATTACTGGTAATAGTTCTTGTCCTGGCAGCTATGGGAGCAATTGTTCTCACTCTGATGAATAATAAAAAGAAGGCAGCAGAGAAGCTAAAGACATCAAACGATTTCTCTACAAAGATTCCTGTAAACGTGATTCCGGTTTCAGAGAAGGAAATAAAAAACTCTTTATCTCTGGTAGGAACAATAAATCCATTTAGAGAAGTGAACATTGCTTCTGAAGTTGCAGGAAGAATAAGAAGCGTGAGCTTTAAAGAAGGAGATTTTAAAGGACAGGGCAGCATGCTTGTATCATTGGACGCAGAATTAAAAAGCATTCAAGTTGAGACAGCAGAAAATAATTATGCTAAGGCAAAGCAGGACCTTGAAAGATATCAGCAGCTTGTAAAAGAAGATGCTGCAACACAAAGTCAGCTTGAGACTTATTTATTTGCATTCAATAATTCACAGCTTGCATTGAACACGGCTTACAGAAATGTAAAGGATACAAGAATTTCTGCCCCGATGGGCGGCATTATAAATACGAAGAATATAGAAGTAGGAAGCTACGTTGCACCCGGTACTTTGATTGCAAACATGGTGGATATTTCTAAACTGAAAGTAAGAGTGAACGTACCGGAGACGGAAGTTTTCAGACTGAAAGTCGGTGATAATGTAGTTGTATCAACGGATATTTATACTGATGTAACATTTGACGGAAAGATATCTGTTATTGCTCCTAAGGGCGATGAAGCACATACGTATCCTGTTGAAATAGTTATTAATAATTCGAAAGCAAATCCGTTAAAAGCGGGAATGTTTGCGAAGATAGATTTCAGTACAATTAAGGGAAAAACAAACGTTGCGATACCGAGAGAATCAATTGTAGGAAGCATAAAAGATGCGCATGTGTATGTAATTGAAAATGGAAAAGCTGTATTGAGAAAAATTGAAACAGGACTTGAAAGCGATAAAGACATTGAAGTAACATCAGGACTGAATGTAGGTGAGCAGCTTGTGATAACGGGCGGTAACAATTTAAAAGAAGGCACTGAAGTAACTATCGTAAAATAGTAATAGATAAAATAGCTTTAGAAGAATTTTAAAAAAATTTTATAGAAATGACATTAACAGAATTATCCATAAAAAGACCTTCCTTCATAATCGTTATCTTTGCGGTTATTACATTGGTAGGTTTATTTTTATTTGCGCAGTTAAAATACGAGCTTCTTCCGAAGATTGCCTCGCCTGTAGTTGTAGTTACTACAATATATCCTGGCGGCTCTCCTTATGAAGTTGAAACTTCGGTAACAAAAATTATCGAAGATGCTGTATCGGGCATAGATAAAATAAATAAAGTAACAGCTTCCTCATTAGAAGGTGTTTCATTCGTTACAGTTGAGTTTATTCAATCTGCAAAAATAGATTTAGCTTTGCAGGATGTACAAAGAAAAGTAAACGAAGTTGTAACAAGGCTTCCCGATGATGCAAAGACGCCGACACTATCCAAAGTTGCCCTTGATGAAATTCCCGTATTAAGAATGGGAGTTACAAGCAACATGCCATCAAGAGATTTTTATCAATTGATGAAAGACCAGGTACAGGCAAGACTTGCAAAGCTTCCGGGCGTAGGGCAAATACAACTTGTCGGAGGTGATGAAAGAGAAATTAAAATAAATTTAGATTTAGATAAGATACAATCTTTCGGGCTATCAGTAGCGCGGGTTGTGGGAACCATAAAAGGAAATAACATTGACTTCCCTACCGGTAACTTAAAGGGAGACTCGAGACAGTATGTAGTAAGAATTGCAGGTAAAGTTACATCAATGGAAGAGATGAGAAATCTTGTTATCGGCAAATCAAAAATGGGCGGCGATGTAAAACTCGGTGATATAGCTGAAGTTGAAGACGGACAGGCTGACTATACAAAAATCAGCAGACTGAATGGTGTTACATCTATCGGTGTTCTTGTTTCAAAGCAAACAGATGCGAACTCAGTTGATGTGAGCACATTAGTAAGGGCAGAACTTCCTAAAATTCAAAAAGATTATGCCAGTGACGATATTAAATTTGATATTGCGCAGGACGGTTCAGTGTTCACGCTTGATGCCGCAAACGCAGTAAAAAAAGATTTAGGGCTTGCGATTTTACTCGTAGCATTAGTTATGTTGATTTTCCTTCATAGCTTTAGGAACTCGATAATCGTTATGATTGCGATTCCCTGCTCGATGTTTGCAACGTTTATATTTATGTATATATTCGGACTATCGCTGAACTTAATGACACTGCTCGGGCTATCGCTTGTTGTGGGTATTCTTGTGGATGACTCGATTGTAGTTCTTGAAAATATTTATCACCATCTTGAAAAAGGTGAAGAGAAACGCGTTGCTGCCTTAAAGGGTAGAAATGAAATCGGCTTTGCGGCGCTCTCCATTACATTGGTTGACGTTGTAGTGTTCGTTCCTCTTACATTGGTAAACGGATTAATAGGAAACATCTTAAAAGAATTTGCTCTTGTAGTAGTAGTATCTACTTTGATGAGTTTGTTTGTATCGTTCACAGTTACTCCGATGTTAGCATCAAGATTCTCAAAATTACAAGACCTCAGTAAAAAGGGATTGATGAATTCATTCTCAAGAGGATTTGAAAATTTATATAACAGATTTAAGAAACATTATGAAGGTCTTCTGAGATTTTCATTGAGACATTGGATACTAACACTTTTTGCAGTATTAGTTTTATTCCTCGTTTCAACAGTTGGTTTAGTTGGAGGCGGATTTATCGGTGGTGAATTTATTACACAATCCGATAGAGGTGAGTTCACTGTAACAATGGAATTAGATCCGGGCTCAACATTAGAACATACAAATTTAGTTACAAGACAGATTGAAAATATAATCGGTAAGATGCCGGAAGTAAAAAAGACTTTCGTAAACGTCGGAGCATCGGCAGAAGGTTTATTCTCGCAGTCAGCAAACAACGCTTCGGAAATTAACGTATCGCTTATTCCGAAAGAAGAAAGATTACTTTCTACTGACCAGGTTGGAAACGAAATTAAGAAAAAACTACAGGATTTACCCGGAGCAAAAATCCGTGTTAACCCGATTGGTATATTTGGTGTTGCTAACCAGACTCCTATTCAGGTAATTGTCAGTGGTCCTGATATGGATAGCGTTAAAAATGCTGCGGACTCAGTATTCAATATGCTGAAGAAAATTCCGGGAACAGCAGACGTTCGTCTCTCAACAGAAGACGGTAAGCCGGAAACAAGAGTTGAAATAGATAGAGAAAAACTTTCTGCTTTTGGAATTTCGATTGCTGATGTTGGCACTGCTTTAAGAGTAGGACTCTCAGGTGATGATGACTCAAAATACAGAGACAATAAAAATAATACAGAGTACACAATAAGAATTGCATTCGATGAATTCGATAGAAAAAAAATTAGCGACCTCTCTGCAATGGTATTTTTTACACCACAAGGAAGAGCGATTCAGTTAAATCAGTTTGCAAATATTTATCAGACAACCGGCCCGACTAAATTAACAAGAAAAGACAGAAACCCAACTATATATGTTTACTCACAGGTAAACGGCGTTCCATCGGGCACAATCGGCGCAGCTTTCCAGACGGCTTTGCAAAATTCAAAAATACCAAAAGAAATTATAATCGGTTACGACGGTGATTTAAGAAATCAGGCAGAAGGATTTTCAAGCTTAGGGCTTGCGCTTCTTGCCGCTGTCATCTTTATGTATCTCATCATGGTTGCTTTGTATGATTCATATATTTATCCGTTAGTTGTTATGTTCTCGCTTCCTGTTGCTTTGATAGGAGCCTTGCTTGCACTTGCGCTTACAATGAAAACGTTGAATATTTTCTCCATCCTTGGTGTAATTATGCTTATGGGTCTTGTGGCAAAGAATGCTATTCTTCTTGTAGATAGAGCGAACGATATGAAGGAGCACGGTTTAAATTCCTTTGATGCGATAATTGAAGCGGGTGATACAAGATTAAGACCGATTCTTATGACAACAATTGCGATGGTTATCGGTATGATGCCTATTGCTCTCTCACACGATTCAGGTTCCGAATGGAAATCAGGCTTAGCGTGGGCA
>JBBRQV010000224.1:0-4274 GCA_038225955.1 Ignavibacteria bacterium
AAAAGAAATTGCAACGCTTGTAAATGAAAAACAAAATGCAGGGACTTACTCTGCTGACTTTAATGCCGCTGAATACAATATTTCATCGGGAATATACTTCTACAGTCTATCGGTTAACGGGAGTTTGATTGATACAAAGAAAATGATACTCATCAAATAAATATCATCACAAGATACGTTACAAAAAGCACGAAGTGCACAAAACCCTGAAGGGCATTTGTCTCGCCTGACTTTGTAGTAATAAGCGCAACAAAAATTGATGTAACAATTAAAGCCGATTGAACCGTTGTAAGCCCGAGAACAATCTCTCGGTGGGTTGCCAGGCATACAATAAGTATTGCGGGAATGGTAAGGGCTATTGTGGATATTGTAGAGCCAAGCGAAATATTTATAGTCCGCTGCATATCGTTCTTCAGCGCAGCGCGGATAGCCGTAAGCCCTTCAGGCGATACAATTACAACAGCAATTATTATTGAGCTGAACTCCCCAGGCAGATGATTTATATCCGCTAAATTATCAACTGCAATGGATAGATAATGAGCCAGCACCGAGACAAGTGTAATAGTAGCTACAAGCAAAGTTACGTGGTACTTTTTGCCTTTCAAAACTTTTACAATTTCATGCCCGGGATTTATAAGTACATTATCGGCAGTGTAAGAAAAAAAGTAGCTGTGCTCCTTTGTCTGCAATCTCAGAAAGAAAAAATACACAACTAAAAAAGTAATAATGATGAAGATGAAATAATGAAGCATGTGACCTTCAGCAACAAGCTTAGGAAAGAAGAAGCCAAGACTGAACATCATTATGATAAGAGTAAGATATGAGTTTGTGCTCTTGAAATTATATTTTTGCTCGCGGAACTTAAGCCCGCCGAGAAAAAGTGAAATGCCAACAAGTCCGTTAACTAAAATCATAAGAGTAGAGAACACCGTATCGCGCGCAAGCGTGGGGTCAGGGTCTCCGTGGAATATCATAGCAAGCACCATGATAATTTCAACTGCAACAGCGGAGAGCGTAAGAATAAGCGTGCCGTACGGCTCGCCGAATAAATGCGCCAGCGCCTCTGCATGATGCACAACTCCTATAGCTGCGTACAGAATAACGGAGATAACTACAAGAAAAAAAACAACCGATGCCGAAGTTGAGCGCAGAACGCCCGACTCAAAATCTACAAACAGAAAAATACTTATTAATGCTATGAGCGCAAGAAAAGTTGAGCGTTCGGATTTTATTAAATTTAACATTAAAATATTTTAACTTTACTTTCTAAGCGCTGCAAGTTGAGTGAATAATTTTGTTTCTTTTTCCGTAAGGTCTTTCAAAATCTGCAATTGAATTTTAACATACATATCGCCGAAAGTATTTTCGCTTCCGTAAACAGGCATACCCATTCCGGGAAGGCGTAAAGTTTTTCCGTTATCAGATTCCTTTGCTATGTTAACTTTTATTGTACCTTTGAAAGTTTTTACTTCGGCTTTTCCGCCAAGCACTGCTGTGTAAATATCGACGGGTAAATCCATGTAGAGGTCTGCGCCTTTTCTTTCGTAGCGTTTATCTTTTTCCACAGTGATTGAAAGCAGCAAGTCGCCTTGCGTTCCACCGCCTGCGCCTGCATAACCTTTGCCTCCAAGCTTTAATAACTGACCATCGGTAATGCCGGGCTTAACTTTTAATTTTATTGATTGCCCGTCTATAGTAAAAGTTTTTTCTACTCCATGATATGCTTCTTCTAATGTAATTGAAAGTGATGCGCGCATATCTTCACCGCGCTGTGCAGCTCTTCTTCCTCTGCGTGCTCCGCCGCCCTGCGAGAATCCGCCACCGCTGCCACCGAACATCGTTTCGAAAAAGTCTGAGAATCCACCACCGCCACCGAAGCCTTCAAATCCGCCGCCGCCGAAGTTCTGGCTGCTTTGTTGTCTTTGTCCTCCGCCCTGGTTTTGATAGCGCGACCAGTCGAAGTCCTGTTCCTGCCCGCCTGACTGCTGATAGTATTTCCAGTTCTCGCCAAGCTCATCATATTTTTTTCTTTTGCCTGCGTCACTCAAAACTTCGTTCGCTTCGTTTATCTCTTTGAATTTTTCTTCAGCTTGTTTATTACCTGCGTTTTTATCGGGGTGATGCTTAACAGCAAGTTTTCTGTATGCTTTTTTTATCTCGTCCTGTGTGGCAGTTTTTTCTACTCCTAGAACTTTATAATAATCTTTGTAATCCATTCTAAATGATGTTTTTCATTTCCGTAAAAATACGAATTATAAAATTGTTTTTTATGGTATAAAAATTCTCTCCTCTATTGCTCCGTTGTTGGTCTTCTGAGCAATAGTAACGATTGTTTAATTGTTCGTAAGAGACCAACAAAGACGTAGAATAAAATAAAAACGGCGGGCTCTCTACGAACCCGCCGTTTCATGAAAAAGGAAAATATTTTTTACAAAACAATTTTACTTCAATAGCATCATCTTCTTTGTATCTTTAAAATCTCCTACTTGTATAGTGTAAAAATAAACTCCGCTGGATAAAGTACTTGCGTTGAAATCTACATTATAGCTTCCGGCATTTTGGAAATTGTTCAGAAGGACAGACATCAAACGTCCGGTGATATCATAAATGGTCAGTTTAACAATACTGCCCTTCGGAACGTTGTAAGATATTTTTGTTGCCGGGTTAAAAGGATTAGGATAGTTTTGCTTCAATTCATATCCTGAAGGAATTGTGCTGCCGTTTTGTGAGACACCTACTACAAACGGGCTCATAAATATATTTAAAGAATCTGCCGCTGCACTAACAATATGCTGGAATGTTTGACTCTGATAACCTAATCGGCTTGCATGAATCTCGTATGTGCCGTTAACAAGATTTTTTATATCATAATCACCGTTCGAAATTGATGAAGAGAAACTTTTAAAAACTCCACCTAGTTTTGCATACACAACTGCATAATCTATTACGTTTGTATCGGCAACAACCGAGCGATATACTCCTCCGCTTATAAGTCCGGTTGAGCTTGAATTATTAATTCTGAATACATTGATATTAATATTACTCACTGAGCCATTTGGGACGACAGTAATTGCATTCTCCCAATCAATTGTTGAAGGATAATAGGTCGGCACGTAATCCAGTGTTGAATTTGGATACGCTGCAATGTATGAAGTATCAGGTGGAAGATTTGGAATTTCGTATGTTCCGTTTGCATGTATCACTCCTGAACCAAGAACAATTACTTCGTTAGTTACTTTGTTGAGTTTCAAAGCCATCACCCGGCCTTCATTTACCAGCTGCAAATTATCATTATACTTTACCGTTCCACTGAGGAATGTTCCCGAGTTATCGGTATGAATTATCATTCCATTATCACCTACTGCAAAAGCAGAGTTTGGAGTCGGGAAATATAAATCATAAATATTCGTTGCCGTACTTGATGGAATCTGGAACCAGCTTAATCCTGCATCTGTTGTTTTAATAATTTTTCCTGTAAGACCTGTTGCAAAGCCTAATGTCGGGCTTATCAATCTTACACTGGTCAGTCCGGTATTTGAACCCGGAAAAGATTCAGCCCATGTCTCACCTAAATCTGTCGAACGTATTGTTGTTCCAAAACTTTCTGTAACTGCAATTGCGGTATTTCCATTAATTGAAATACCGCCGAAGTTATTCGAGTTTGAAATCGGGTTTGGTTTCTGCACCCATGTAACACCTGCATTAGTTGTTTTCAATATTGTTCCTTGCAACCCTACTGCAAACCCGGTGTTTGCATTTACAAATTCAATATCACGGAAGTCCCACGTTGTTCCTGTTATGAGCCCAATCCATGTTGCGCCCTGGTCCGTTGTCTTAGAAATTTTTCCCTGCGCACCTGCAGCATATCCTGTGTTTGCATCAGTGAAATAAAATTCATGATACAAACTGAATGTAGTCGGCTGCGATGCACTCCAGTTCAATCCGCCATTAGTTGTCTTCCATATATTGTTTGACTCGCCCCCAATAAAGCCTGTATTTCCGTTTATGAAAAATACACCTTCAGATTGATTTGAAGGAGCAGGATGTACAAGATTTACCCAGTTTATTCCACCATTTGTTGTTTTTACAACCGTTCCATAACCTGTAGCATAACCTGTATTAGCATCTGGGAAGTGAACAGAGTTAAAGGTTATAGACGTTACTGTGCTTTTTAATACATTCCAGTTTGCTCCGCCGTTAGTTGTTTTGTACATATCTCCGCTCGTTCCGGCAGCAAAACCAACATTTGCATTTCCGTCAGGAAAACTTATACC
>JBBRQV010000225.1:0-4254 GCA_038225955.1 Ignavibacteria bacterium
ATGTATATGATTTAAGTCTGAAAAATAATGCATATACAACCTCACCGGAACTAAAAATGAATGCAATGATGTTCCGGAATATTGTTCTTACTTCCATTAAGGCTAATAAAACGGACTGGACTAAGAATTTTATTGATAATTATTCTGATAAACTTACCGATGAAATGAAAATGAATATGCAGTTTTTCTCTTACGCTTATTATTATTTTGAAACTCGTGATTTTTTAAAAGCTCTCGAGAATATAAACAAAGTTGAGTATGAACTTTGCACTATCAAAGCTGATGTAAAAGGACTGATACTTAAAATTTATTATGAACTAGACTACTTTGAGCAGGCGCTTTCAACTATCGATACATACAAACACTATATAACCAATACAAATGAAATACACGATGATTTCAGAGATTATTACAGGGGATTTGTGAAAATTTATCATGAACTTCTGAAGGCAAAAATGAACAATACAAAAATCGAAAAGAAATTATTGTTCAGCAACGAAGACTCATATCCAGATAAAGACTGGCTAATGAAAAAAGCTGATGAAATAAAGTAAAATACTTTTTCTGTTAGCAATCCGTTAGCAGTTTTTGAATAATTGGGTCAAATTCGGATGAATTAGGGAGATGAAAACTTGAAAAACCCTATTGTTTTTATAGTTTTGAATGTTGTCCAAACTCTTTGAAAATACGGGTTCGAATCCCGTCGGGATCACACAGCTAACGCCCTGTAATCATTAATGGTTACAGGTTTTTTTGTTTTAAATTAAGTGTTCCTCACTTTTTATGAGTGACGACATATCATAGACATCTTTCCTCATTTCAGCTTTTCCATTTTCTCTTTTATATATAGAGCATATTTAAACATTCTGCCATCATTAGCTTCTTTGTAAATAATTTCATCAATTTTTTTCCCTTGCTCTTCGCAAATAATAATTTCATTAAGATATTTTAGTGAATCCTGAGTTGCCTTATTATTAAATATTTCAGATATTTCTTTATCCCGATGAAACTGCTTTATTGTCTGTAAAGAAGAACGCGCGTTTTCATATGCCTTTAGCTCAATATAATTCAGTAAATAATAAAAACGTATTTGTATATTGTACAAAGTACCTATAGGCTTTACCTGTGAAAAAAAATTTAGCGACTCTTCAAATTTTCTTTTGTAAAAATTAAGAACGCCTTTACAATAGTTTATTTCATTTTTTTTGTATTCTTCAGATAAATATTGTGAATATTCGTTTACATAATTTTCTACCCAGCCATATTCTTTGAGGTTAATAGCGTTATTAAACAAATCTCTGAAAACTCCAATAAGAATAAATTGAAAATAATTATTGGGAAAGACATTAAGCTCGCAAAATAACTTGCCAAGTTCAAATGCATCCCTTCCAAATTTTCTATCCAAAGGATATAATTTAAAAAAAATTAAATTGTTTAAACGGACAATGATTGTATATGCTTCTTCTTTTTGAATTTTATGTGCTATATTCATTACTTCATTTTTAAGTTCATAAAACTTCTCTTCGTTAAGTACATTAGTCAAATAAAAATATAATTGGTAATGAATTTTAAAGTATGAGTAATATCTATGATTGGATTTCCTGAGGTACTCCAACACTTTGTCCATATCAAATGATTCAATAATAATATCAAGAAATGATATTTCATTTTTCCCGGGTATTTCAGTGATGCTTTTACCTTCATTCAGAGTATATGCGTTCCTTATAAATATTGCAGTTAGTGATTCAAACATTTCAAAAGTAATCCCGTCTAAAAGCTTAAAATTTGAGAGCTCTGAATTATTTGTCAGACTTGTATTAAGAATTCTATATTTGTAAAAGTCTGTTAAATCATCTGTAATAAGTCCCTTATCTCTTCGCTCAATACTTTTTTTAATAATTTTTTCTGAAACTTCAAATAAGTTTTTTCGTGTCAGCGCTTCTGCAAGAGCTATATCAAATTCATAGTCTTTGTAATTATGTATTTCTTCATTACCTAAAAACTTCTTTAAAAGATTCCCAAACTCAGAGTAAAGATTTTTTATACGCTTCTCTTTATACTCTCCGGAGTCAAAAATTACTTTCGACATATTTTCATATTGCAGAGCTTCTGAATCAAAATTCGGGCGTGCTTTAAATGCAGCCTCATAAATTTTCTCGAGCGCAGTTGTGGTATTGTGGTATGGAGATTTTATAAAATCGCCGAAGCGTTTTAACTCCTGAAGATTTAAACTCTTTAGAATTTGGATAGTAGAGGTAGATAGCATATCGGGAAAATCAAAAAATTAAATAGCTGTTAATTAGAATTATAATGAGTAGCGTAATAACTACTCATCGGGATTATCGCATAATTTCTTTTTGCAATAAAGGTAGAAAAAAAATAATTTGAATTAAATTTATTTTTTTTTCTTAAATCAAAAATAATAATCCCTATGAAAGCATTAGTTTTTGCTCTGTTATTTATAATAATATCAGGCTTATGTCTCATCGCAATGGCAGCCGATACGCGTGCTCAGCTTCTGGTGATTACCACATCAGACAAATTTCAGTTATCCCAAACATCCTCAATCGCACTCACAGAAAATACTGATTGTATTTCTCCTACCGCAGGAAAAATTTCTGCCGATGGGAATTCAGGAGTTTCAACCGAATCAACAAAGCGGGAAAATGAGATAGCATATAGGGAAAATCATTTTTGCAAACTATTGTTAATCAGCGATATAGTCAATCGCAAAGCGACTATCTTAACGGGATTTTCCCAAAATTTCTTTTTGCAATGAAGGTAAAAAGAAAATAACTTGAATGAAATTAATTTCTTTTTCTTAATTAAAAATAAATATCCCTATGAAAACATTAATTCTTTTTCTATTCACCTTTACTGCGGTTAGTATCTTCGCCCAGATAACAGGTGATTACCGCTCAGGACAATCTTCCGTAACATGGAGCACTGCCGCAAACTGGGAAACGTACAACGGTTCAACATGGGTTACAGCTTCATCAAAGCCCGGTTCAACCAGCACTGTTTATATTCAGCGAGGCCATACCGTTACACTTACCGCCAACGAGTCGGTCAATGATTTACACCTTAATAGAGACAACTCCTCTACAATTCTTGCATTAGGAACAAATACTTTAAATCTTTACGGCAAGATAAGGGCTTATATAGGAACAGTCGGAACAATTCCCGGTACATCTTCAAATGACCCTAACTCCGCAAATGCCTGGATAACTTCAACAACAGGTAAAATTTCTATTGTTGGAAATACGAGAACTTTAACAGTAGCGGGTGAATGGGGTAATGGCAATGCTGGCGTTTCAAGTCCGAACGGTTTTGATTTAGAAATAAATTTAAACGCTGGACAGACAGCAACGATGAATACATTTTTTAAATGCAGAACATTTAACGTTGTTGCTGGAACGCTTTATGTAGCCACCGATAGCCGGATGGGTCCTGACTTGGGTAGCCGCCCGGGTAGTAATTTCGTAGTACAAAGCGGGGCAACATTTATCTCTGCAGCAACGGGAAGCACTACAAGTTCCGTTGTTGGATTGGGTGATTTGAATCTTGGTGATACTTTATGGATAAAGACGGGAGCTACAATGATATTAACAGGTGCTACTCCTACTGTTAGTATGAACCACGTTATCTTAGACGGAACTGTAATATATCCTAATTCAGCTAATCAAAATATGGCTGATAGAACAAATGGAGGTGACGCTCCGAGCGCTTATACTAATTTGATATTAAGGGGTTCAGGTGTAAAAAAATTTACTAATACAAATAATTCAGTAAGCGGAACATTCAGCTTTCAGGATTCTGCCACTTTTAGCTTAAACGGAAATAATTTAACATATGGCGGCTCTTCTACACTTGAATACGCAAGTACAAATTTGGCTCAGACTATTACAAATTCTGAATTTCCCAATACAGGCGGTCCTACAAATCTGACAATAAATAATACTTTCGGAACTGTAACACTGAACGCAAATAAAACAAACTTTGCTGGTAATCTTACTATCACAGCAGGTACATTCGACCTCTCTACCTTTACAATAAACCGTTCATCTGCAGGCGGTACATTAACTGTATCAAACGGAGCTACATTAAAAATCGGAAGTACTAATACGCTTCCTTCCAATTATAGTACACATTCATTTGGCACAACAAGCACAGTTGAATTTGGTGGGACGGCTCAATCTGTTCCTAGTTTAAATTCATCTCAGAAATATGGAAATCTTATAATATCCGGTTCCG
>JBBRQV010000226.1:0-4249 GCA_038225955.1 Ignavibacteria bacterium
CCCTGTTTCATCCGTATTCTCGGGAATACTGATGAATTGTTTAGTATCATTTGGCTGATACTTAGATACATTTGAATTTGCAATTACTCCGTTTACAAGTGACTTCAAAGTGCTTTCAGATAAAACTTTTTTTGTCTGAACAAAAAGCATATTGCTTTTCAAAATTAAATTGAATGGCTGCCCCTTGTAGTAGTAGTAATTCGTGATAGCGCTTCCTTTATCATTTCGATTTTCTACACTCCATCCCGTAAACGAGAAGTAGGCAAGTACTAGGAAAACTGGTACAAGATAGATTAGTTTTTTCATTTCCTTTTTAAGGGTTTAATAAATAAGTTTGTTAAAAAAAATTTTGAATAAAAAAAGCTATTACACCTGCGAGGATATAGCGGCTTTCTTTTTATATCAAAAAAAAACTATTATACCCCACATTTCATGCTGGATATAATAGTTTTCACTTTTGAACAAAAAAAAAGCCATTATACCCGCAAAGGATATAATAGCTTTTACTTTTGAATACCTTCAAAAACTATTTTTAGAAAAAGTCTGCGTTTTATTATTAAAAATGAAAAGCAGAGTAAAACAAAAAAAGCTATTACAACCGGTAAGGTTATAATAGCTTTTATTTGTGAATACCTTC
This sequence comes from Ignavibacteria bacterium, assembly GCA_038225955.1. Classification (GTDB taxonomy): domain Bacteria; phylum Bacteroidota; class Ignavibacteria; order Tepidaquicellales; family Tepidaquicellaceae; genus JAFDZO01. The sequence continues at coordinate 638 of JBBRQV010000226.1, forward strand.
AAAAACTATTTATGGGCTGCCCTGGCTTAGAGGTTTCAGGAGCAATACAAATGTAGCAAATTTATTTTAAAAATAACATCACTTAATATGCGTCAATTTTTGTCCAAACTCATCTGAAATTCTTAGAATTGGACTTTTATTCTGCTTCTGATAATTCATCCGAATCAAGCTCATCCAATCTATGTTTTGAGTGCTTAGTATAAAAATAAACGGCAAAAATTCCCACAACAACTGCAAACCATAAAGTGGCTACACGAATAATAATTGTAGAAGCTGCCGAAACGTCTTTTGGGATTTTTAAAAGGATAAGAAGCCCGGTAAGTGTTGCCTCTGTAGCCCCAAGTCCGCCGGGAAGCATAGCAATTGCTCCGACTAAAGTAGAGAAGCAATAAATGAACGATGCAGTAAGTAAGCTTGTATCTATATTGGAAGTGGAAGAGAAAATTTTGAGCACAAAATAAAATCCGCCGCACTCAAATGACCATGCAACAAGGCTCATTAAGACTGCAATTATTAGAGGCTTTATTTTTACGAGTTGATATATGCTTTCGTAAGCAATATGAATTTTATGAACATGCTTTGAAAGAAATTTTATTCTTTCAAGAGAATCTATAATTGCTAATGAAAGTTTTTGGAAGCTTAAAATTAAAGTTACTGAGACAAAAAATATGCCTACACCAATTATAATTGCTCTTCCGTAATCAAAAAAATATGCGCCAAGTATGCAAATTAAAATTATAGAAATGAAATCAGTTATTCTTTCTGCTATAATAATAGGAGCAGATTTTGCAATAGGAGTGCCTGTCTCTTCTTTTAATAAATAAGATTTCAGCACTTCACCCATTTTACCGGGAGTAACGCTCATTACAAACGCAGATAGGAAAATTTTAAAGCTAAGCAGGGGAGCGACTTTTATCTTAAGAATTTTTAAATAATACTCCCATTTAAAAAATCTTGCTATATAATTTAAGAATGATAATGAAAGTATAAGCGGGAAGTACCACCAATTGAATTTCCCAAGAGCGCCAAGCAGCTTATCAAAATCCGCATACAGACTTATCCCTAAGAATATCAGCGCGCCGAAAACAGCAGAGAGTAAGATTTTCTTTTTGTACTTTGAAAACAAATTAGATTATCTTTTTAATTGTATTGTAAAGATTGACGAGCGGCAGTCCCATTATATTGTAATAGTCGCCGTTAATTTTTTCAACAAATAAACATCCGAAATCGTCCTGTATCCCATAAGCGCCGGCTCTATCAAGTGGCTTAAATTTATTCACGTAATAATTTATTTCTTCATCGTTAAGCTTTCTGAAAACCACTTCTGTTTTTTCATAGGAGAATTGTTCTTTCCCGTTCTTCGTATTTATTACATTCAGTCCTGTGTAAACGTAATGTTTCTTTCCGCTGAGCTTCTTCAAAAATTTCTTTGCTTCTTTTAATGTACCGGGCTTGTGAAGAATTGTATTCCCTATCAGTACAATTGTATCTGCGCCAATTACGATTTCGTTCTTATATCCTTCAGCAACAATTCGCGACTTCTTCAATGCGTTTATCTGAACAAGCTTTATGGGATTGTACTTCGATACTTCCAGCTCCTCAGATTTGCTGTCAACCATTTTATGCTTTAAGCCGATTTGCGTGAGAAGTTTTGCTCTCCTCGCAGATTTTGATGCAAGTACGTACTTTGCAGCTAATATTTTTTTTAGTGACAAATTAGTTTTTAATATTTAGTAGTTCATGCAGCTTGGTCATTAAATCATCTTTTGAAATAATATGTCTCTCACCGCTTTTACGAATTTTTATTTCTACGTTTCCGTTTTTTAAATTCTTTTCACCTATGATAACATGAATAGGCGTTCCGATTAAATCCGCATCTTTAAACTTAAATCCTGCTGAGATTTCTTTTCTATCGTCATACAATACTTCAATATTTTTCTCAAGCAATTCGTTATATACACTATCGGCAACACTCACTATATTTTCAAGATTTGTATTTGCGCAGATTAATTGAATCTGGAAAGGAGCGATTTCTCCGTTCCATACAATTCCGAACTTATCGTGATTCTGCTCAATGTGCGCAGCGGCAATTCTTTCTACACCGATACCATAACTTCCCATGATAACAGGATGTGAGTTGCCCTGCTCATCTAAGAAAGTCGAACCTAACGCTTCAGAATATTTTGTACCTAATTTAAATATATGCCCGACCTCAATCGCCTTTGTAATTCTTATCTTATCTTTTTTATCAGCAGTAAGTTCGCCGTCTTTTACAGTTCGTATATCGTAATATTTTATTGAAGGAACATCTCTCTTTAAATCGATATTCTTAAAGTGATAATCATTTTTATTCGCGCCGCTGATAAGTTCATCTGCATCTTCCAACCTGAAATCCGCAACAACGGAAATTTTAGGATTAGAAATTTTCAATGGACCGATTGAACCTGCATCTGCTCCCGAGATTTCCATAAGCTCTTCAGGATGTGCAGGACGTATATTCTGCCCGAAAACATTTTGCATCTTGGTTTCACTAACTTCATCGTCTCCACAAACAAGCGTAAGTACATAACTATCGCCGTTAACAAATAATCTTGATTTTGCTAATCGCGACCAGTCGTTTTCAGTCTTCACAAATTTAGCAAGCTGCTCAATTGTTTTTGTATCGGGAGTGTGGAATTCTTCCGGTTCAAGATTTGAATTTTTTCTTTCAACTTTCTCAGCGAATGAAACCGCTACTTCTATATTAGAGCAGTAAGAATTATTTTCCGTTACTACAATATTATCTTCACCTGCATCTGACTCCACCATGAACTCTTCCGAATCACTTCCACCCATCGCGCCGCTGAAAGCTGTAACAACATAAAAATTCAAACCGCATCTTGTGAAAATATTTCTATATGCCTGTGCCTGGTCAGCGTATGCTTTATCTAATGCTTCCCATGAAGAATCAAATGAATATGCATCTTTCATTGTAAACTGTCTGCCTCTCAACACACCCGAGCGCGGACGAGCTTCATTTCTGAATTTCGTTTGAATCTGATACCACATCTGCGGTAAATCTTTATATGAAATTAAGTTCGACTTTGCAATCGATGTGAAAACTTCCTCATGTGTAGGCGCAAGCACAAGCTCGCGGTTTTTTATTCTGAAAATTGTATCGCCGTAATCTTCCAGTCTTCCTGTCTGATGCCAAAGCTCGTTAGGGGAGAGCGCAGGAAGAAAAAACTCCTGTCCACTGATGGCATTCATTTCCTCGCGTAAAACTTTTTCAATTTTTTTGAATACAAGAAGTCCCAATGGAAGATATGAATACACGCCCGAGGTAAGTTGGCGAATCATTCCGGAGCGAATCATTAATTTATGTGAAGCAACAACTGCATCAGCAGGCTCTTCTTTTATAGTCGGTAAAAAAAACTGTGTTAATCGCATTGAATTATTTTGATAAGCATTCAAAATAAGTTTATAATTTTGGTAATTCAATTCAGGCAATTCCACTTTAAACAGGGGCAGGCCTGTTTTATTAATAGCATATTTTCTTTTTTGCAACGATAGGGAATCCGGAGAAGTAGCCAAAAAATAATCCAAAATATTTTGCCATTCATCAAGACTTAC
>JBBRQV010000227.1:0-4243 GCA_038225955.1 Ignavibacteria bacterium
AATTTTTTACATATCAGGCATCCTATAGTTTATCTCATTCTTGGAATCTTTCTATGGTTGGCGTTGTTGAAATCGGGTGTGCATGCACCAATTGCAGGCGTTCTTGCTTCATTAACAATTCCGACTAAAGCAAAAATCGATGTAAAGGAATTTGTCACTAAGTCCAGAAAGATAATTGATAAAGTTGAGGATAAAAAAACAACGCAGGAAGATATTACCGGCAACATAGAAGATTTAGAAGATTATTCTGAGAAAGTACTTCCACTTTCAAATCGTATGGAGCATAGCCTACATCTTTGGGTGGCGTTTTTAATTATGCCTATATTTGCTTTTGCAAATGCTGGTGTTACGCTTGAGCAAAATATTTTTACTGCACTTAGCAATAAAGTTGCGCTTGGAATTGTGCTAGGGCTATTTATAGGTAAACAAATAGGGATTACATTCTTCTGCTGGCTTGCAGTAAAAATGAAAATTGCAGAGCTTCCTGACGGAACTAACTGGAAAATGATTTATGGCGCAGCTTTGCTCGGCGGAATTGGATTTACGATGTCGTTATTTATTTCATCGCTTGCATTTGCAAATCCCGATGTTGTTGCAAATTCTAAAATAGGAATTTTATGCGCTTCGTTAATTGCAGCTTTAGTGGGATATTTTATTTTAAAAAAGAGTTTAAACAGTAAAACAACTTAACGAGAAAATTTAACCGGAAAAATTAACTAAGAATAAATGAGAAAAGTATTTTTTCTTTTGATTTTAATTTCGCTTTCGAAATTATCATTTGCGCAGTATCTGCCTGAAGAGTGTCCGCCCGATTTAAGAATAACTTATACAACAACAAAAGCCCTGCTGAACTCAGCAGAAAATATTTATCTATCAACAGATAGCTGTTACTACGAAACCATATTTAACGATATTACCAATAGGTTTACTTTTTTTATAACAGGTAAAGATATGAAGGAGCTCTATGCAGTTCTTAATAAATATGAAATAGAAAATATAAGAACAAAGCAGCTTCAGCGCGCCGCCCCTGAACGCATGGGTGATAACTTGCAAATCCAATGGGGAGAATTTAACTCTATTCTTATTACGAACTCAGGAAATATGATTCTTGAGGATAAATGGTTAAACAATTGGAAAAAAATTGTAAAGAACATCAGAAAATTTGTAAAGATGCAGCAGGACGACCGAAGCAGAAATTTTGTTGTTAAGTTTGATGAAAGCTTATCGGGTAAAAAAGTTGCAATGTATCTCAGCAATGATTTCCTTTACGATAACACTCTACCTGAAATTAATATAGAAGGATTTTTTGTAAACCTTGCCACAGTACCCGGTACATATTATCTTAAAGTGGTTGTTGGCGATGTAAACTTTGCAGAGACTTTTAAAGTTGATTTGTCAGAAGGCACTGAAGTGAGTTTATCTTTAAAAGGAAACTCTATTATAAAAAATTAATTAACGAATTAATCTAAAAATTGAAAAGAACTGATTGAAAAAATTTAAATTTTATATTGAGTACGATGGCACAGGTTACTCGGGCTGGCAGAAGCAAAAAAACGCAAAATCCGTTCAGGAAACTATTTCAAACATCATAATTAATATATTCAAAACAGCAAAAGGTGTTAATAAATTTATAGATTTTCAGGGCTCTGGTAGAACTGATGCAGGAGTGCATGCATACGAACAAGTGGCTCATTTAGAATGCGAAACAATGCTGGCACCGGAGATTCTGAAGATGAAAATTAACGATGAACTTCCCGCCTCAATAAACATACTCGAAATTGAAAAAACAGATGAGCGCTTCCATGCAAGGCACTCAGCAAAATCACGCGAATATGTTTACAGAATATCAAAAAGAAGAAATGCTTTTGAAAAAAAATATTGCTGGTGGATAAAAGATAATTTGAACGTTAAGAAAATGGATGAAGCTGCGAATGAACTTGTAGGAATGCACGACTTCGTTTCCTTCTCAGAAAAAACTAAGGAAGATAAATCAACAAAATGCCTTGTTGAAGATTGTAAAGTATTTGAAGCAGGAGATTTTATCATAGTAAAAATTAAAGCATCACATTTCCTTTGGAAGATGGTGCGTAGAATAGTTGGCACACTGGTTGAAGCAGGACGCGGTAATATTGATGCAAACGGTGTTAAAACACTTTTACTAAAACCAAGTAATGAACCAGCTGTATTTACCGCTCCCCCATCCGGTTTATTTTTAGAAAAAATTTATTATTAAAATTCTAAATTAAACCATGAACAAGAGAATTGTAATCGCGGGAGCATCAGGACTTATAGGAAAGCATCTATCTCAGCTGTTAATAAAATCGGGGTACAAAGTTACAGGACTTGTACGTAATCCTGAGAAAGCAAAGCAAGCAGCAAAAGACCCTGGCATTGAATTTATTGAATGGAATATTAATAAAGAACCAAAGTCTATCTCATCTATTATTGAAGGAAGCGAAGCCGTTATAAATTTAGCAGGCTCAAATGTTGCCGGAAAACGCTGGAATGAGGAAGTGAAAAAAGAAATATATGATTCGCGAATTCTCTCAAACAAACAGTTAGTCAATGCTATTGAACTCTGCAAAGAAAAGCCGAAAACATTTATCACTGCATGCGGTGTTGGAATTTATGGCTTCCGAGAAGATGAAGATATTTCTGAAGACTCTTCATTCGGTAGTGATTTTCTTGCCAAAGTTTGTATAGATTGGGAGAAAGAAGCTTTCAAAGCTGATAAGTATTGCCGCGTTGTAAGTATGCGAACCGGGGTTGTACTCGATAAACATGAAGGTGCATTGAAAGAGCTATCGACTCCATTCAAATTTTTCGTCGGCGGCTGGTTAGGCAGCGGCAAGCAGTGGTTTCCATGGATTCATATAAACGACATAGCTGATATTTATAAGCTTTGTGTTGAAAATGAAAATATCAGTGGTCCGTTAAATGTTAACTCTCCCGATATAGTTCGTAATAAAGAATTCTGTAAGGAACTTGCGAAAGAAATTCACAGACATTGTATATTCCCTGTTCCCGGATTTGCCTTAAAAATCGCAGTCGGTGAGTTTGCTGAAACACTGCTTAACGGTCAAAAAGTAATACCTCAAAAACTTGAAAATTTGAATTTCCCTTTCCGATTTAAAAAACTAAATTCTGCCTTAGAAGATTTACTCAATTAATAAATGTCTTACCAAAGCGAAATAATAACATATCAGTTTCAAGAGCTTTTTCACAAGCATTTCGATAAAACAATAGAAAAAATTGAAAAGCTTAAGGCTGATGCTTCTAACAGGAAAATCTACCGATTGATTTCTGGATACACTTCGTGCATTGCTGTTTGGAATGAAAATATACCTGAAAATAAAGCATTCGTCGGGTTTTCGAAGGGTCTAAAGCAAGGAAGTTTAAATGTTCCTGAAATTTATAACGAGTCCAACGACCATAAATTTTATTTACTTGAAGACTTAGGAGATACCACTCTTTTTAAGGCAAAAGATAACTTCGGCAACGAGAGATTAACTACCATATATTATTATCAATTAGCTTTAATACATTTAAAAGAATTTCAATATAAAGGATTAGATTACATAGACCTTGATTTGTGCTACGAAACTAAGCAGTTCGATTTACAGCAAATGCGAATGGACGAAGAGAAGTTTTCAAATTATTACCTTGCCCTTTTTGATGAGCCCGCTAAATATTCGAATATTTTGAATAAGGCTTTTGAGTACTTAAATTCTGAATTAGTTAAGGCCGATATTAACTATTTTATGTTCAGAGATTTTCAGCCGAGAAATATTATGCTCAAAAATGAAACACTCTATTTCATTGATTATCAGTCCGGGCGAAAGGGACCGCTCCAATACGACTTAGCATCTTTTCTCTATTCGGGAAGCGTAGACTTAACTGAAGAAGAGCGTGAATTTCTTTTAAAATCATACCTTAACGATATTAAATATAAGATAGATAAGCAGGAGTTTTTAAAGCAATTTAAATTCTTTATTTTGATAAGGATGATTCAAGTCTTAGGCAGTTACGGCTTCTCTTTTCACCAGAAAAAGGAAAAGAAGTATCTGGAAAAAATTGATAAGGCTTTAAAAAATATGAAGACACTTATAGGTCAATTTGATGATAAAATTATCGACGAGTTTATTTACAAACTGACTGAAAGATTATCTTACTAACTATTCCACTTTAGAAGCTGATGGCTCAAAGGCATTTTTTACCATTTTTGTCTTACCTGTACCATCCA
>JBBRQV010000228.1:0-4219 GCA_038225955.1 Ignavibacteria bacterium
ATTACACTCGACGGAGACAATAAATATCCGCTTACAACTTCAATCGCTAAAAATATGAACAGTGTAAATCTCACTGCAAAATTAATTTTTGGATTTAACTGAATTAGTAGAAACAGAAGTGTACAAAAAAAAATCCCTCTTAATGTTCTATTAAGAGGGATTTTTATTTTTATGTGTAAAATAACTTTAGGCTTTCAGTAATTCTCTTGCAATAACAATTCTCTGAATCTCGGAAGTTCCTTCGTAAATTTCTGTAATCTTCGCATCTCTTAAATATCTTTCTACTAAGTATTCTCTTACGTAACCGTATCCGCCATGAATTTGAATCGCTTCAAGCGCAGCCTGAACACAAATCTTACTTGCGAATAATTTTGCTATAGCAGCTTCCTTAATATATTTCTTTCCATCATCTTTTAACTTTGCAGCCTGATAAATTAAAAGTCTTGCTGCTTCAACATTAACCGCCATATCCGAAAGCTTGAATTGAATTGCCTGCAGATTTGCAATAGGAGCATCGAATGCTTTTCTTTGCTTTGAATATTTTACCGCAGCTTCAAGGCATGCCTGACCAATTCCCAACGCTTGTGAAGCAATTCCGATTCTTCCACCGTTAAGTGTTTCCATAGCGAACTTAAATCCTAGTCCTTCTTCGCCAAGTAAATTTTCTTTCGGAACGCGAACATTGTTCAATCCGATTGAACACGTATCTGAACCTCTGATACCAAGCTTATCTTCTTTTACGCCTGTCTCAACTCCGGCATATTCTTTTTCTACAATAAAAGTTGAAATACCTTTGTAGCCAAGTTCAGGACTTGTCATCGCCTGCATAAAATAATAATCGGCAGTCGTTCCGTTTGTAATCCAGTTCTTCATTCCGTTCAATACATAAAAGTCACCGTCTTTTACAGCGGTAGTTCTTTGTGCTGTAGCATCACTTCCTGCTTCAGGTTCTGATAAACAAAATGCGCCCAGCTTTTGTCCTGATGCAAGCGGCTTCAGATATTTTTCTTTTTGAAAATCATTTCCCCATCTTTCAATTCCGTAACAGACAAGAGAATTATTCACTGACATTATCACACCTACAGAAGCATCAACTTTTGAAATTTCCTCCATTGCGCAAACGTAGCTGATTGCATCCATACCTGCTCCGCCCCATTCAGGCGAAACCATCATTCCCATAAATCCAAGCTCACCCATTTTTTTTATAATTTCATAGGGGAACTCAGCATTTTTATCTCTTTGTATCTGCGATGGAGCAATTTCGTTTTCCGCAAAATCCCTTGCCGCCATTTTTATTGCAAGTTGGTCTTCTGTAAGTTCAAAGTTCATTATTGAGGTGGTTAAGTTATTTTATAAAATTTTAATTTATTTTTTTCCTAAAAATTATTTTTGTGAATAATCATAAAATCCTCTACCGGATTTTCTTCCCAAGTATCCTGCTGCAACCATTTTTATAAGCAGGGGACATGGTCTGTATTTCGAATCTCCCAATCCTTTATGAAGAACTTCCATAATAGATAAGCACACGTCAAGTCCGATGAAATCAGCAAGTGTAAGCGGTCCCATAGGATGATTCATTCCGAGCTTCATCACAGTATCGATTGATTCAGGTGTTGCAACACCTTCCATCACACAGTACATAGCTTCGTTAAGCATAGGAATAAGAACTCTGTTTGATACAAATCCCGGATAGTCGTTTACTTCAACCGGAGTCTTCTCAATTTTTTCAGAAAGAGTTTTTATAATTGCATACGTTTCATCAGATGTAGCTAATCCGCGGATAACTTCAATTAATTTCATCAGCGGCACGGGATTCATAAAATGCATACCGATAACTTTATCTGCTCTTTTTGTACATGCAGCAATTTCAGTGATTGAAATTGATGAAGTATTTGAGGCAAGAATTGCATCCGGCTTACAGCACTCATCAAGAGTAGAAAAAATTGATTTCTTAATTTCAAATTTTTCCGAAGCAGCTTCAACAACTAAGTCAGCATCTTTCGCATCTGTAAGATTTGTTGACGCTTTAATATTTCCTAATGTAGAATTTTTTTGTTCTTCTGTAAGTGAACCTTTCTTAACCATACGGTCAAGATTTTTTGAAATGTTCGCAACGCCTTTATCTATAAACTCCTGCTTTATATCAATGAATGTAACCGAATATCCGAACTGTGCGAAAGTGTGAGCAATACCATTGCCCATTGTGCCTGCGCCAATAACTGCTATGTTTTTAATTTCCATTATTTATAAAGTGTAAAATAAAATTTATAATTTTGTTAATTATACTTTCTCAACTATCATTGCGCTGGCTTCGCCGCCGCCGATGCATAATGTTGCAAGGCCTCTTTTAGCATCTCTGTTCTTCATTGCATAAAGAAGAGTTGTTAAAATCCTCGCGCCGCTTGCTCCGATAGGATGGCCGATTGCAACTGCTCCGCCGTTGACGTTTACTTTAGCCGGGTCGAGCTCTGCAATCTGATTCACTGCGCATGCCTGAACAGAGAAAGCTTCGTTAGCTTCAACTAAGTCTAAATCAGCAACAGTTAAATTTGTTTTCTTTAATAAACTCTGAATTGCATAAGCAGGTGATGTTGTAAATTTTTCAGGTGCCTGAGCGAAAGAAATCTGTCCGACGATTTTCGCCATAGGAGTAAGTCCTAATTCCTTTGCTTTCTCAGCGGACATCAATACAACTGCTGCAGCGCCGTCATTTATATTTGATGCATTGAATGCAGTTACAGTACCGTCTTTTTCAAACGCGCCTTTTAATGTTCTGCCTTTGGCAGCGTTACCTTTTCTTATATCTTCATCTTCACTGATTGTTATTGTGCCTTTTCTATCTGCGATTTCTACAGGAATAATTTCTTCTTTGAACGCTCCGCCATCGGTTGCAGCTATAGCTTTTTTGTAACTGTTCTCTGCGAAGTCGTCCTGCATCTCTCTTGTAATATTCATTTCTCTTCCCGTCATTTCCGCAGCGTTACCCATGTGAAAATTATTGTATATATCCCAAAGTCCGTCTTTAATTAATCCGTCAACAATTTTTCCGTCACCGAGTCTGTATCCGTTTCTTGCCTTATCAAGTAAGTAGGGGACGTTGCTCATTGATTCCATTCCGCCGGCAACAACTATATCAGCATCGCCGCATTGAATCGCCTGCGCTGCAAGCATAACTGCTTTAAGCCCCGAGCCGCAAACTTTTCCGATTGTTAAACAAGGTACTGAGTTCGGCAAGCCCGCAAAAATTGCTGCCTGTCTTGCAGGCGCTTGTCCAATGCCCGCTGTTAATACGCATCCCATAATTACTTCCGAAACATCTTCAGGTTTTATTCCTGCTCTGCTCACTGCTTCTTTAATTACTATCGCGCCGAGCTGTGGTGCAGATTTAGAGGCAAGGCCTCCGTTAAAACTGCCTACAGGTGTTCTCACCGCCGATACTATAACTACTTCTTTCATATATTTTATTTTATTGACTTAATTATATTTATAAAATTTTCTGGTTTCAAGCTTGCGCCTCCTATGAGTGCACCGTCAACTCCGCATGTATTAAAAATTTCGTCTGCGTTTTTATCGTTCACGCTGCCACCGTATAAAATTAAAAGTGTTTCAGTTAATTCAGGATTGTATAGCTCTTCTATAACATCACTTATAATTCTGTTCATTTCGCTTATCTGGTCAGCGCTTGCATTCAGTCCGGTGCCAATTGCCCATACAGGCTCATAAGCTATAACAATATTTTTCATATCTTCGTTTGCTATTCCGTTCAAAGCTCCTTTTAATTGAGAGGTAACAACATTCTTGAACTGTTCACTTTTTCTTTGCTCAAGTGATTCACCAACGCATACAATCGATTTTAAATTATTTTCTAATGCCTTCTTTATTTTTTTATTAACTGTCTCATCTGTCTCGCCGAAGTATTGTCTTCTTTCGCTGTGCCCAATGATAACATATTCACATCCTGCAGAGAGAAGCATAGTTGCCGAAATTTCTCCTGTGTAAGCTCCGTCATTTTCCCAGTGCATATTCTGCGCGCCGAGCTTTATATTTGTGCCGCGTAACATTGAGTGACATACCATTAAGGAAGTGAACGGTGGACAAATTAAAATATCGCATTTATCGTAATAGCTCTCGTGAATTCTTTCAGTGATGCTTTTTACTAGTACTTCTGAATCCGTTATGTTCAGATTCATTTTCCAATTTCCGGCGATTAGTTTCTTTC
>JBBRQV010000229.1:0-4210 GCA_038225955.1 Ignavibacteria bacterium
GGCCAGCTGGAAAATGCACCGATATCATAATAGCCAACTGCATTAGAACCGAATAATGTATCCGCAAAAGTTACTGTTCCGTTTATTGTGTTGTTTGCAGGTCCAGTTGTTGGATTTACAACGTCGTCACTCTTGCAGCTATATAATAGCGTAACAGCTATTAATAATACTGCGCTTAAGAATAAGCTTGGTAAGATATTTTTTCTCAAAATAACTTTTAGTTTAATTTTTTTGAAATGTTGTTTTATGGATGATAGTATGTGCGAGAAATAAAAAAGTTCAAAAATTGGTTGTTTTAAATAATTTTGGATTTTTTATTTATACACAGTCTAAATAAAATTAACTAAAATCCGCTTTATTTTCAAACCACAAATTTTTCTTTCTTTTATTTTCCTTCTATACGATAATTGTTTCAAGAAGGTTATGCAAGAAGCTTGTATGGTTATCAAAAAAGCTTGTACAAAAATAATAATAATTGATGCAGCTATCCTATGACATTACTCAAAAAAAAATATGATTTATATCATATTTTGAAAGCATCTAAAAACTTAAGGCAAAATGCATCTAAGTATTTTTACTTACTGCACTATAAGATAGGTGAACTGGTATTAAGAAAGGGGGTTTTTATAGCTTTGGCTGTAGCCTTCTGAAGTTAGGATTTATCCATAGACCGAGGTAATAACTGCGGATGTAGAGCATTATACTTGAAAAATCCTTCCACTCCCTGAAAGAATTTTTCTCGTCCGGATTTACAAATGCATATCCGTAAAGTAAAATTGTTTTGTTGAACATTGAGCCGTCATCAAGATATACATATCTTGATATTTTCCCGGTGGAATCATTATCTGAATTGTTAACATCCTTCACAAGAAAAACTTTTTCTCCTTTCAGATAACTTTCCGTAAAATCCAGACATAATGAGCCTAGGAGTTTTATTGTATCTGAATTAATACCTGTGGATTGTGAAAGTTCGTTAATTTTAAGTGAGTCGCCTATTGGTGGTGTGCTTATCCCTATAAGTTTTACTTCGATGTTGTCATCGGTTAAAAACCTATCTCCGCTTAGAATTTGTTTTATTTTTACCTGCAATGAATCCTGTGAATAACTAAAATTAGCAGATGCCAGAATAAATATTAGAAGTATATTGTAATACAGATTGATATTTTTTCTTAAAGTAATCAATCCTGCATACTAAAAACAGTATTAAATCGTGAATACCATTATTAAGTAAATAACTACAAACAGTACTGAAACTGATACTTCAAGCACCCTGCCTGAAAGTTTGATAAATGGTTTTAACATGGTTTGTTATTTTATGGTTAAGTAATTTACTCCCTCTAAAGCATTTCCTATGCCAAAAAAAAAGTGCTCTATCTGTTCTTTTTTCGACTCTTACCAGATATCATATATGAATTTATGGATAGTATGTAAATGATTGTAGTAGTTTGGATACTACTACTGAAAATTGTGTTTTTAAGCTCTAATTTGAGTTTTTGAGCTTTTTTAAAAAAAACAGTGTTTTTAATACTCTTACTATTTTCTTTTTAATGCTAATATACATTAATCTCGCTTATATCTAGTTTTATAGAAAGCTCATTTTAAAATAGGGCTAGTTTCAAATGATATTATTTACTTAAAAATTCTTCATTGTTATATTTATTATCTTATTATATATTAATGAGTAATCATCTCTCCTGATTTTCCCTCAAGCAAGTAACATAAGTTTTTCTAAAACCCTCATTTGCAGCACAATTATCCCTCATAATATTTTTTTGAAAGAGTTTTCTGTTTATCTGTAAAAAGTTTTCCCCTCAGATTTTACACCCTCAAAAAGTTTTTCCTCTCAAAAGTTTATTCCTCTAAGATTTTTAATACTGCCCCTCGTTTATAATTTATCCCTCTCAGGATTTTACACACTCCCTCAAAAATTTCTAAAATAAAAATCTAATGTAAAATTAGAAAAGGAGATTGTTATGATGTTGAGAAAATTATTTCTACTAATAATTTTATTCAGTATGTCTGCTGCATCTTTTGCAAATTCAATTTATACAAAAGAGCAGATAGATGAGCTTTCACGAATTCAAAGCAGAATTGTTTTAAATGGAGATACATATAAAGGCGAGTACATTAACGGCGCTCCGCACATTGTTCCTGCAAACAGAAACAATCAGCAAACTTATTTTACCGATAATGCTTCCGTAACTTTTTATCAGTTAAGCACTACGAGAAACTATTACGATATCCAATCTAACGGTTCTGCTATGCAAATATGGCAAGACCCAAATACTCCGGATAATATTCATGCTGTCTATATGCTTTCTAACGACCCGGGCACAACGTGGCCGGACAGAGCAATGCAGTATTACTTCAGTTCTAACAGAGGTGCAAGTTGGACATTTATAACTAATGTTCCTGCTTCAGGACGCTCAGGCTATGGAATGATTACAGGGCAGCCCAACGGAGCCGCAATTGTCGCTCTTCACGGCGGATTCGGTTCTTCAACAAATGTAAGAGCACAGTTTTTGGTCGATGGTTTTGCAGGCTTAGGTTCATTCACAATTTTAGATGCCGGAGGCTCAGCAAATAAATATTCATGGCCGAAAATATGTCTTACGCAGGCAAGTTCACCTACGAATAAATTTGTCTTCATTGCATCTTCATTATCAGCGGCCGGTGGAAACGAAGACTCTTGCTTTATGAATATCGGCACGTCGCTGTCTTCCCCTGGATTCACAGGATATAAATTAATAAATGCATCCCAAGCTGAAACCTACGCTCTTGCAAGAGCAGCAGACGGAAGAATCGGTGTTGCATATGTCGTTGATGAAGTAAGATTCCCTGCTGACTACGGAAGCGTATTCTATATGGAATCAACAAACAACGGAACAACTTTTTCAACGCCTACTAAAATCTTCTCCGCTAATTTCAGCACCGATTCACTAGGCGGATTAAGAGGAGTTTCATTGCTTTATCAGGGCAATAATCCGAAAGTAGTTTTTGAAACAATAAAGCAGACAACCAACAGTACATACATCGGAGGAGCTCCGAATAATGTAAGATTCTGGTCAACAACTCTTCCCGGAGCTGACCCAAACAGAAGCATTATCATTGCTGACTCAAACAATGTGCCTTACGCTCCACAGCGAGGTTCTAACGATGTTGAAGGTCCTGTATCCAGACCATCAATCGGGCAATCGTCAGATGGCACAGATTTATTCGTAGCATTCATGGCACAGAACGAAGCTGTTGGAGGAGATGATTCATCTTCATACAATGATATATACCTTACTGCTTCAGGTAACGGCGGCTCATCATGGAAAAGACCATTTATAATAACTCCTACATCACCAAGAATGGACTGGAGATTTGTTTCGGTTTCTCCGACAAATGATAAGTCAGGAAATACAGACTACATCAATATGGTTGTTCAGCGCGATACAATTCCCGGAGCAAACGTGAATACGCATAACGATAACACAGCTGCATATCCATTTTATATCAGAGCAACTTATCCTGCTCCGATTGGAATAAATCCTATAAATTCCACCGCAGCAAATTTTGAGTTAAAGCAAAATTATCCGAATCCTTTTAATCCCACAACTAATATCAGATTCTCTTTGCCGAAGTTAGCAAACGTAACTCTGAAAATTTATGGAGTTGACGGAAAGGAAGTCGCGACTTTAATCAATAATGAAATTGTTAGAGAAGGAACGAACGAAATATCTTTCAATGCTTCTGCCTTGGCAAGCGGGATTTATTTCTACTCTATCACGGCAGGAGATTTTAAACAAACTAAAAAAATGATGCTTGTGAAATAAAGAAATATAATTAGTGGACACAAAGCATTTTGTATAGACGCAATACTTTACATCTCTTATTTTCACACCTCGCACCCTTTCTTCATTTTTGAGGAGAGGGTACGCAGGTTCTCCTTCCAAACGCTCATATTACTGCATCCATTCTACATTGTTATAATTATATTAGGAAAGTAAATTTAATAAAATTTATCCCGCTCAAAAACACGTCTATAATTTTATTAATTTATTTCACATTACATGAACATTCAAAATTCAAAAGTCCTTATAACCGGCGGAAGTTTAGGCATAGGAAAAGAAACCGCAAAGTTATTAGTCTCTAATGGGGCAAAAGTGATTATCACAGGCAGAGATATGAACCGCCTTGAAGAAGCAGCAAAATATACCGGAGCTGA
>JBBRQV010000230.1:0-4074 GCA_038225955.1 Ignavibacteria bacterium
AAAAAAAAGAAAAATGAACGTTAAAAGAATCTTCGGAATTATTCTTACTATCGCCGGAATTATTGGATTAATATATACAGGTTCAGTTGCAATGAGTGCAAAAGGAAGCACGTATGATTTCAAGTTGCTTGCAGTCTATGGAATTCTTGGCTTTTTGTTTTTTGTTTCCGGAATAGGATTAATAAGGGGAACAAAAGATAAAGCTGAAGGAATTTAAAATGGAATAGTTTTAAATTCAAATATTATTTTAAAAACTATTGCACATTCTTAATTTCTATTCTGACTTTAAACCAATATCTTGAGCAATATATAAATTCATCGATAAAATTTAATGGATAAAATAAATTCAGAATTAGCATTCCTTCTTGGTGGAGAGTTAAAAATAAACCGTATGGGATACGGCGCAATGCAGCTAACAGGTGAAGGGATTTTTGGAGATATGAAAGACAGAGAAAAAGGAATAAAAATTTTGCAATCCGCAGTCGGGCAAGGCGTGAACTTTATAGATACCGCAGAAGCTTACGGTCCTGAAACAAACGAAACACTCATTGCAGATGCATTACACCCCTACTCAGAAGGATTAATCATAGCCACTAAGGGAGGATTTGAACGTCCGGCACCGCGTCAATGGACTATAAACGGAAACCCTGAACAAATTGCAAAAGGAATAGAGGGAAGTTTAAAACGACTGAAAGTTGACTGCATTGACCTATGGCAATTACATAGGATTGACTCAAAATATCCTGTCGAAGAAACCTTAGCCCCGGTAGCAAAAGCTGTAGAAGAAGGAAAGATTCGTTTCGTAGGATTATCTGAAGTCAGCGTAAAACAAATTGAGCAAGCAGAGAAAGTTGTGCCTATAGTATCAGTGCAAAATTATTATAACCTTGAAGAGCGCCAGTGGGAAGATGTTGTAGATTACACTGCAAAAAGAAACATCGCATTCATACCTTGGTTCCCTCTTGCCTCCGGACCTGACAAGCTCCAAAAATTAACCGAAAAAATAGCGGTAAAACATAATGCTACCACTGCACAAATTGCACTTGCATGGCTAATGAAACGCTCGCCGAATATTTTATTAATACCCGGGACAAGCTCGCTTCAGCACTTGAATGAAAATTTAGAATCGGTTAAAATTAGTTTATCTTCAGAGGAGTTTTCTGAGTTAACGAACTGAAAAATTATTCAAAATTCGTAAACCCTTTACCGGCTTTTTTTCCCGCACTTACCATTCTCATTTCTGAGATGCGGGTGAAGGCTTGGATTGGGGTTAAGTGAAAATTCACTTTTCCTTACCTTCCTCGCAAAGCCTGCATGTTTATTACATCAATAAAGCTTTTTCCATTATTATCAATATTTTTTTATTATTGTAATTAATTTTATTCAAAATATAATTTCCGTATATTGAATACAAAAAGAAATTTGCTTAAAATCATCTTAAAAATTGCATAAATCATTCTTCAAACATATAATTATTAATTATTTATACTTCAATTTTATCATCTGAAAATGCTTTCGAATCAAACTGTTGAAATACTTAAAAGTCTGGATAAAAAAGAGATGAAAAAGTTCGGAATTTTCCTTAAATCACCATATTTTAATACTTCAGAGCAAATTGTCAAAATTTTCTTAATTGCTCAGAAAACTTACCCTGATTTTTCGGACAATTCGCTTGATTACGAAAAAGTCTTCAAAAAACTTTATCCTACTGAAAAATATACTGAGCCCAGAATAAAAAATTTGTATTCTGATTTTGGAAATCTTCTTAGAAAATTTATCGGATATGAACAATTATCTTTAAACTCGGAAGATCTTGACGTGAAAATTGCTGATGGTCTGGGCAAAAAAAATCTCAACAGAATTTCAAATAAATTAATTCTGAAAAGCCTGAATGAAAATGATGACGGAACACTTTCAATTCCTGAAAAATTTCATTTTCAATACAGGATGAATGTTAATTTTATACATAACCTCGGATTTCTGCGCGAATATATGTCGCCTGAATATATAAAATGGGATATTGCTCTAACAGAAAAATTAACAATTTTTTTCCTTAGTAATCTTCTACAGATTTCATTCTTTGACGCATTGAATCATAAAACTTTTCCAAGAGGTGAAAATACAATACTCAAAGAAATAAGAAACTCAATGGATATTGAAAAAATTTTGAAGTATATGGAAATGACGAATCATGAATATGCCTCGTACTTAAAGATTCAATATTTGTTTTTCTACTATACTGAAAATAATGTAACGGAAGAAAATTATCTTGAGCTTAAAAAAGAAATACTCAAAACTATTCACAAAGTACAGAAGCTTGATCAAATTCAGTTCATTTCAAGAATAATACCCATTATTTTTACAAAACTAATCCCTGTTGATAAAAAATACCACAAGGAAATACTGGACTTTGCAAAATTATTTCAGGAACTTAAAATTTATCCAGATGCAGATATACAGCCATTTGCTGTAGGACTTTTCCGCGATATATTTACTGCCGCAATTATTCTAAATGAAGATGAATGGGCTGAAAATTTTATTGAGGAATTCTCGAATTACCTTAATAAAGATTTAAAGGATAATGCCATTAACTATTGCATTGGAGTAATGCATTTCCGAAAAGGAAATTATGAAAAATCTTTAAACTCTCTAAACAATGTGAAGATTTATGATGTGGTTGAAAAGATTAATATACGTTTTTATTATCTTGTGAACTATATAGAGCTTAAAGCATACGAAAGCGCCTTTGCTGCGCTTAATTCTATCCGTCAATTTTACAATGAGAGTAAGGAGATTCCCGAAATGTTCAAAACACGAATAGAGATCTCCCTAAAATTTTTTAATGAAATTATTAAATGCGAAGAAAAAGGTGAAAAAATAGATGACTTTATTTATCAGGAAGCAATAGAAGCTAAACGCTATGTGCATGTTCAGTATATTTTAGAAAAAATGGAAAAACTACTTTAAATAAAAAACAAATGGCAGAAAGAGATTTAATATCGCTTATAAAATTTAATGAGTCCGGCAGAGATGAAAATATTCTTCCGCTCCGACATAAAAAAATGAAAGAATCACTTTTCAATTTTTTGCGTGGTACTGCATTAGTACAGGCTTTTGATCTCGCTTCAGAAACTTCATCCAATGTAATAGTACAGTGTTCAGGAGATGCTCACATTCTCAACTTTGCAGGATATCTACTAACTCCCGACAATTATTTTTTTGATATTACAGATTTAGATGAAACCTATCCTGCCCCTTTTGAGTGGGATTTAAAACGTCTTGCTTTGAGCATTGTGGTTGCAGGCAGAGAAAATGGAATTAAACATAGTGATAATATTGAGAATGTTGAAATAGCTGTTAGTAAGTACCGTGATTGGATTATAAAAAACTATAAGAATACTTTCATTGAGAATAAATATAAAATGGTAACTCTTGATTTTTCGGAGAAAACTGATTTAAAAAAAGAATTTAAATTTGAATCTGATGTCGTCCTTAAAATGACCGTTCTGGATGATAACAATTCTTATAAGATAAAGAATATAGAAGATGAAATTTTCCATTTCACGCCTCCTGATAGCCAAGAAGAGAAAAATATAGTGAAATATTTTGATGTATATAAAAATACATTATCCCCTGATGGCAAACATGCGTTTGAAAAAATGAACCTTATGGATATTGCAGTTAAACAGACTGGCGTGGGAAGTATAGGACTAAAAAAATATATGGCTTTATTTAAAATATATGATGGTGATTTAATTGCTCTTGAAATTAAACAGGAACGCGAGTCCTCACTTGAAATTGCATTAAACGAAAATTTAGATAGCACACAACTTCAAAATGGTGGAAATGAAAATAATGCCAATAGGGTTTTCTGTGCCGAAAAAATACTTCGCTCAGCTAACGATATCTTTGCGGGATGGGGTTCGACTGAAAGTAATTTAGTATTATATACACGAAGATTTATTTATAATAAAGTAACTTTTTCTATTTATAAGGTGACTTTTTTTTGATTTGTACATTTTTTTTATGTTTGCGGTTTGGTGGTTGGTGTTTTTGTGTTTTTTTTTGGTTTTT
>JBBRQV010000231.1:0-3972 GCA_038225955.1 Ignavibacteria bacterium
AAAGTCGGACATTGGATTTTTCCTAGGTCAAAATGCTCGATGTTTGAATTTTGAATGATGTCGTTTTCCAATCCTGTTTTTCTGAT
Source organism: Ignavibacteria bacterium (assembly GCA_038225955.1). Classification (GTDB taxonomy): domain Bacteria; phylum Bacteroidota; class Ignavibacteria; order Tepidaquicellales; family Tepidaquicellaceae; genus JAFDZO01. The sequence continues at coordinate 87 of JBBRQV010000231.1, forward strand.
TCCAATAGGACTCATGGATTTTATAAGATTGAAAATATAAGCAAGCTTATCATTATTGTTAAGAATATTTTCTGTTACTTCATCGATGCGTTTGGAATCGAAATCGCTTTCCATTTTCACCATTGATTTTACCACTGAGCTAGATGCATATCTTGCAAATACATTGTAGAGCCAAATGGTCGGATCGTTGAATGTAAGCTTCGATAATACTTTTTCGCTCTTCTTTCCTGAGTTAACGTAATACTTCTGGCTTACGCATGATTCAAGTACTAATGCAAAAACTCTATCCGGATGCCTTATAGCAAATTGAAGAGCTATAGGTCCGCCTGTTGAGCTTGCTATTATACCTGTACGTTTTACTTTGAAGTGATCAAGAAGCAAAGCTAATGCATCTGCCTGCTGCTCAAACGTTCTGCCGACTGTAATGGGTGTACGAAGATAACCGGGACGCGACCATGAAAGAAAGCGGTAGCCTCTTCCGATTAAACCGGGAAAGTGAGCAAAGACCTGATCATATCCGCCCGGCGAACCGTGAATACCAGTGATAACAGGACCTTCATTTCCCTTTACAGCATACTCAATACTGCCGGCGGGAGTATCAACCATTTTACTTCCGGCAACGAGCTGCTTCTCGAGATGTTCTTTCCAGTTAAAATACCACACGGGCAATTTAGATTTTGTTTGTACCATATTTCGGATTTTATTTGTTTATAAAATCCCCCTTAAAATATGTATAACATACTTCCTACATCAAAAAAATTATATAGTCTCTACAATTACTTGCGGAGTAACTTCTGTTTTAGGTATAAGAGCAGGCCAGTAAGCAACAACATCTGATGGCTTTGGTCTGCCGCCGGCAAATCCCGTAACTCCTGGAGGACCGGTCAAAATTAACGGAGCTAATTCTTTTCCGAATCGCTCAACTGAATTTCTATCGGAGGAACGCACTGAAAATCTTAGCACAACTTCATTTGGTTCATCTATCTTTCTTGCAATAGGTCCATGGCATGCATTGTAGCCCTGGAACTCTGCGCGGACTTCATCGAACTTCAATCCTAAATCATCAAGTCTTGTTCTTAAAATTTTATCTGCTGCTTCAGCTTTTTCAAGAGCATCAGGCCAGCAGTAAGTTAATGAACCTGAAGCCGAATATCCATCTGAATAAGACATCGATACTTTATAGAACGCCGTAGCCGGTAAACCTTTTACATTATAAACTCTTACTTTATTTTCACCTGCATCTTCTAAATGAATAGAAGTAAAATCTGCTATGCAGTCAGGCGTAATATAATCTTTCGGGTCGCCGATTTCATAGCAAAGCTGTTCGCTAACTGTATCTATTGAAACAAGTCCGCCTGTATTTTCGTGTTTTGTAATAATTACTTCTCCGTTAGGATAAGCTTCTGCAATAGGGAAACCGATTCTTGCAAGATCAGGAATTGACTGCCAGTCCCCTGTGAAATTTCCGCCTGATGCCTGTCCGCCACATTCTAAAATATGACCTGCAACAGTACCCGCTGCCATTAAATCGAAATCATTCATATCCCATCCGAATTCATAAATCATAGGAGCAAGAGTAAGACCTGTATCGGTAACTCTTCCTGTTATAACTATATCTGCGCCCTGCTTTAAACACTCAACAACAGGAGCTGCGCCGAAATAAACATTAGCGCTTAAAACTTTTTCCTGAACAGTTATTACGCTGTCACCGGATTCCATATTCTTAAGCTCAACACCTTTACCAACTAACTCATCAATGTTATCTAAAATATTATCACCCTGTACAACACCTATTTTTAAATCTTTAATGCCGAGTTTTTTTGCGACTTCGAATATAGCATCACGGCACGCAGTGGGATTTACACCGCCGCCATTGGTAATAACTTTAATTCCTTTCTCTTTAATAACGGGAAGCAATCTTTCCATTAAGGAAGGAATATCACGGGCATAGCCGAAACGCGGGTCTTTTAATTTTTGTTTTTGAAGAATGGACATCGTAACCTCAGCGAGGTAATCCATCATAATGTAATCGACAGGTCCGCCTGTTGCCTGATTCATAGGGGCGTCAATTAAGTCTCCCCAAAATCCCTGACCTGATGCTATGCGTATTTTATCTTTCATTTACTAATTTAGATACAATTCGAAAAGAATTTAAAGATTTTCGAATTTATTAACAATTTAATAAGGAATATGGAGCTAATTTGCAGAAAATAGGGAAGTTAGGGATTTAAGGCTAAAATTTTATCGTCACATTCTTCGGCTCGGTAAAGAAGCTCAATGCTTCCAGTCCGCCTTCGCGGCCAACACCTGAATTTTTCACTCCGCCAAAAGGAGTACGCAGGTCGCGTTCCATCCAGCAGTTAACCCATACAATTCCTGATTTAATTTCGTGAGAAATTCTGTGCGCTCTGGAAAGATTTTCCGTCCAGATAACTGAAGCCAAACCGTACTCTGTTGAGTTTGCCATCATCAGAACTTCTTCTTCAGTTTCAAACGGCATAATTGTAACAACAGGTCCGAAAATTTCTTCATGGTTAGTTCTGCAGTCGTAAGGAAGATTTTCTATAATTGTCGGATAGATAAACCAACCGTCTTTACATCTCTCATTCGAAGAAGTAAAATCATGGGCATGAGTTCCTCCGCAAAGAATTACTCCGCCTTCTTCTTTGGCAAGCTCTATATAAGAAAGGATTTTTTTAAAATGCATTTCAGAAACAATTGCTCCCTGCTGAGTGCTTTCATCGTTCGGATCACCGACTCTTAATTTCTTAGTTCTCTCAACAAAATCTTTTTTGAACTTATCGTAAATATTTTTATGAATAAAAATTCGAGAGCCGCATAAACATATTTCTCCCTGATTTGAAAATGATGAGCGCAAAGTTGTCTCAAGCATTTTATCATAATTGCAGTCATCGAATATTATCACGGGATTTTTACCGCCAAGCTCCAATGAAAGCTTCTTGAACATAGGCGCAGCAACGCGGGCAATTTCTCTTCCGGTTGATGTTCCTCCGGTGAAAGTAATAGCTTTTATTCCTTGATGCGAAGTAATTGCTGAGCCCACTTTTGAGCCGAGCCCATGCACAATGTTTAAAACTCCTGGGAGCAAACCTGCTTCAATGCAGATCTGCGAGAGCAAGTAAGCAGTGTACGGAGTAACTTCCGAAGGCTTTGCAACAACACAATTCCCTGCTGCTAATGCTGGAGCAATTTTCCATGTGAAAAGATACAGCGGTAAATTCCATGGGGAGATTGCGCCGATAACACCAATCGGCTGACGTAAAGTATAATTTAAAGTGTTAGTATCTGTTAAATGTGATTCACTTGCAAAGTGCAGAATTGCCGTAGCGAAGAATTCAAAGTTTTTTATTGCGCGCGGAATATCAACTTCATTTGCGAGTGAAACTGGTTTACCGTTATCTTTGCTTTCAGCTTGAGCAAATTTTTCGAGATTGGAATTAATTAAATCGGAAACTTTCAAAAGAATTTTTGAGCGCTCTTCATTGGTCATCGAAGACCATTTTTCAAATGCATTGCTGGCAGCTATATAAGCAAGCTCGACATCTTTTTCATCTGAGTCAGGAATTAGCGAATACACTTTGCCGGTGGCGGGCTCATAATTATCGAGATGATTATCCGAGCTTGGCGCAGTAAGTTTTCCGTTTATATAATTTTTGAGTTTCTCCATTTAACTAATCCAATTTTTAATCTATTGTCTCTAGAACCGTTCTGAAAGAATGAACTCTTCCTTCATACCTTTCAGTGTGTAATTTTTGCATCGCAGGCGCAAATTCTTTTTGATACTTATTATATTCATCCATTGATTTTAATGAATATTGGATTGCATACGTTACGCCTTCTTCGGTTTCAGGTAATATTAATTTGA
>JBBRQV010000232.1:0-3970 GCA_038225955.1 Ignavibacteria bacterium
ATAATTTTATCCCCTGAAGAAATAATTGTTTCCATAGGAGGATTTATTAAAACTTCTCCGTTAGAATTTCTTAATCCGATACTGCACGATTTTTCAAAAGCGAATAAAGAATCTTTGAATGTTTTGTCTGTAAGTGTAGAGACACTTTCAAAATAAATTTCATCTCCGTCAAAATCTAAAAGCTCGGTATAAACAACTGAGAGCCCTGACTGCCTGCAAGTCTGCGCAATTACTTTTGAAATCAATTCCTTTGAGAGTACAATTGAAAGCTCATCACCGCCGACTGTCTCGGCTATTTCAATATTTTTTTCGTCACAAATTTCTGCAACAATGTGATACTTACCTTTTTTTCTGCCGGGACTTTTAGTAAGCGCAAGAAGAGATTTAATAACTTGTATATCTGGGTCCTCTTCCTCGGGTGCAAGTATAATAATAGATTTTGCAGTATGAGGATTTACTATTTCTAAATCATTTAAGTCAATCGGGTTTCCGCTTCGGCAGATTATTTCAGTATTTTTTGTCTTAGGAATCTGCGCTTCAATCTCATCTTCCATTTCAACTTTATCTTTAGATGCGAGAATTACAATTGAGGGATTTTTTTGATTTGAATTTGCAATCACAAGCTCTGAAATAATTGTAAATATTTTTTCCGACCAGCCAAGAATGAGTGTGTGCTCATTTTCAATCACAAGAGATTTCCCTTTGCGAAGATGGTCTAATTTACTTGTTATTCCAGCCGAAAGTACGCCTATTAAAGTTGAGACAATAAAAATTCCTCCGAGTGTAACGATAAAGCTAATTGTTCTGTATCCCCAGCCTATATCACTTGCCCCTGTACCGGTATCAATTGCGCGGGTAAAGCTTTCCCATAAAGCATCAAAAACTCCTACATCAGAAAAAGTACCGTCAGGTCTTAATTGTGAGAACATTATAATAATTGCTGCAATAATTATAAGCAGCATCGAAAAAATACCAAGAGTAAAAATTAATGCTCCTGAGCCCTTTGACATAAGTTTATCAAACTTATATCTAAATCGAATTAGTAAAGAATTTTTTTGTTTCATTAATTGCTTAGGGGTTATTTTTTTGAAACGGTTTTATAGCGATGGCACGCAACCATGTGGTCGTTTACCATTCCGGCTGCCTGCATGTATGCATAGCAGATTGTTGAACCAACGAACTTAAATCCGCGCTTTAATAAATCTTTACTCATTGCGTCAGACTCGTTTGTTTTAGCGGGAATATCTCTCATATTTGCTCTGGTATTCTTTAATGTTTTTCCACCTGTGAATTGCCATATATATTTATCGAATGTACCAAACTCTTTTTGCACGGCTAAAAATGCTTTTGCATTTGTTACAGCTGAGTTAACTTTGAGTTTGTTCCTTACTATACCGGAATTTTCCAGGAGCTCCGCAATTTTTTCTTGATCATACTTAGCTACTTTCTTAGGTTCAAAATTATCAAATGCCTTTCTGAAATTTTCTCTTTTGTTTATTATTGTTGACCAGCTTAATCCTGCCTGAAATCCATCGAGAATTATAAATTCAAAATGCTTTCTATCGTCGTGTAGAGGTGTTCCCCATTCTTCATCGTGATAGTTCATCATAAGTTCTGAGCCTTTGCACCAGTCACATCTAACAATTTCTTTTCTGCCCATTATTCTTTAAATATTTAAAAATTAATTTTATTGTTTATGTTTTCTCTTTGAGCTGAAAGCTGCAAGAATAAATGAAGCAATCATGCCCGAAATAATTGTAAAGGAAAATTGCTGAAGCATTAAAGTCACAGGACTTGAGTTCGCAATTAATGTTTTTATTGAACTGCTTTTCTTTAAAGAGTCTAAGTCCGTCCCATTAATTTCAGGAATTGTAGTTTTTTTAATGGAATTAAAAAAATCCGTATTTATAAATTTATAAAAAACGAAAATAAAAATAACGATAATAACTGAAGCAACTAAAGTAGTTGTGAATCCGACTTTCATTCCTTCGCCGTAATAAAACTTAGGTTCAGATAACGAACGGATTTTAAGATTTATCGGAAAGTAGAGAAAAATATAAAGCACTAAGTTCAGTAAAAGAAAATCAAGAAAAAATTTAGTTGTGAAGTTAATTGAATTTCCAAAAATAAAAAAGAGAGCTAAAGTAATACCGCAGTAAACAATTCCTGTAATTAAACCGTATTTGATAGTTGAATGCATAAGTTGGTTTCGTTGAAAAACAAAACTAATGATTAAAAACGAAAAATAAGATTGTAAAAGAATGTCCTTTTGTGAATTACATTTCACGGCTATTAATTTTATATTGTAAATTGTCAAAAATGGGCAGAAAACACAAAATATCGACAGTTACAATATGTTTTAATGATTTGGAGGAACTGAAAAGAACGTGCAAGTCTGTTGATATACAAAATAATAGGCCTGACGAACATTTAATTATCGATGCATCCACAACACCGGATATTGCTGATTATTTGAAATCTACTGAATTACCTGGATACCGAAGATGGGAAAATATTAAAGACGAACATATTTCAGCAAGCTTTAACGCAGGGGTAGAAAAAAGTAAATGCAGCATAATACATTTATTAAACTCTGGCGATGAATATAATGATGAAAAAATTGTCGGGCTGGTTTCAGATGAATTTGAAAAAGATTGTGATTTAATGTGGACTCACGGAAATTATTTACAATATCGGGGAGGTGTGTGGATAGTAACAGGAAAAGCATTCAATCCGAAAAATTTATACAAGGGGATTTCAACAATAGGTCATCCTACAATGTTTGTAAAAAGAGAGATGTATAATAAACATGGTCTCTTTGACAGAAATAAAAAAATTGCAATGGATTATGATTTCATTGTAAGAATTGCATATGAAAAATTTAAGTACATTGATTACCCTATTGTAAAATTTTATCCGGGCGGTACTAGCAATGAAAAACAGGCACTCGGAAAGAAGGAAGAAAAAGAGAGCTATATAAAATACAAAGGGAATAGTTTCAAGATGCAGCTATGGATGATGAGATCAAACTTAATAGATAAAATTACAAATACAAAATTCGGCAATTTACTTTTTCAATTTAAAAATAAAAATAAAACAATAAAGGATTAAAGCAGAAATGAAAAAAATGTTAGTCACAGGTTCAAGCGGTTTGATAGGATCTGAAATGGTTTCACACTTTTGTAAATTAGGATGGAAAGTTTATGGAGCGGATAATAATATGCGCGCAGATTTTTTTGGTTCGCAGGGAGATACGAGATGGAATCAAAAAAGACTTGAAGAAGTTTTTCCAAATTTCGAACATATTGAGTTAGACTTAAGAGATAGAGCCAAAGTTCTTGAGACTTTAAAAAGTTTAAAACCGGAAGCAATAGTTCATACTGCTGCGCAGCCAAGTCACGATTTAGCAGCAAGCAGACCGTTTGATGATTTCGATGTAAATGCAAATGGAACATTAAATATGCTGGAAGCAGCAAGACAATTTTGCCCCGAGGCTCCTTTCGTTCACCTTTCAACCAACAAGGTTTACGGTGATGCGCCAAATGCATTAAACCTGAAAGAGCTTGATACAAGATGGGAATATGCAGATAAAGAATATTACAACGGTATAAAAGAAAATTTTACTATAGACCAATCAAAACACTCTTTGTTCGGTGCATCAAAAGCTGCTGCCGATATTATGGTACAGGAGTATGGAAGATATTTTAATATGAGCACTTGCTGTTTAAGAGGTGGATGCTTAACAGGACCGAACCACTCCGGTGTTGAGCTTCACGGATTTTTAAGTTACCTGATTAAAGTAAATGTTACCGGCGGTACATATAAAATTTTCGGATACAAGGGAAAGCAGGTGCGTGACAATATTCATTCATTCGATGTTGCAAGATTTGCTGAAGAATTTATAAATGCTCCAAGAATCGCCGAAGTATATAACATAGGCGGCGGAAGAAATAATTCATGCTCTATATTA
>JBBRQV010000233.1:0-3908 GCA_038225955.1 Ignavibacteria bacterium
AAACTGACAACCATATTGTTTCATAAAAACAAATGAATCCTGATTCAAAGAGGGAACATCTAAGATTTTAGAAATGCTTTTTGTAAGTGATAAAATTCTAAATCTCTTATTCTTTGTTTGATAATTTATTTCCTCTTTGTTTTGAATCTTTATACATTTGTTTGAATAGTCAACATCAGACCATTTCAAAGAAAGAATTTCACCAAGTCTCATTCCGGTATATAAGGCAAAGAGAATAATTTTTTTCATATAATCTTCTTCAACAACTGAAAGAATCTTTTCTATCTCTGCTTTCTCTAAATATTGAATCATATTTTTTTCAGTTCTATATAATTCAACTTTCTTTACAGGACTCTTTTCCAACAACTCCATTTTATCAACTGCTATATTAAAAGCACTCTTTAAATTCTTTATATTCTTATTTACTGTAATTTTTTTCATTCTCTTACTGATTGTTAGTTTATATCTTTCAACGTCAGTTATCGAAATATCAGTTAAGAGCTTGTTGCCAACAACTGCAAAGAAATCTTTCATAGTTGTATGATAGAGATTCAATGTTGACTGCGTTACATGATTGTGTAGATAGTCGTAGAGATTGGTAATGAAATGAGAAAGTTTAATTTCTTTCTTATTCATAAGTTTAACTTCGATTGAACCTGTAGTAGAAACTGAATTGAGATTCTTTACAAAATCAAATTTGAACAGCTCTGCTAAATTGTAATCCTGAGTTTTTGTTGTTACTCTTGTTACTTTGAGAGTTGTTGGATGTTGATAGTAGAGGTAAAAGTTCTTTCCATTTACCTGACTAATGAATGGTTTCATAAGACTGTACTTTAGATTAATAAAAAAGTAGTAGTCTTGTTCTTTGTCTGTAGATTAACCTATTATATAGAGTAACTTAATTGAGCTATATATATAATGGTATCAATTAACTGTTTTATAGGTTATTTACTTTGATTAGTAGATGAATCCTATAAAAAGCGTATTTGATTAGTGAAATGATTAGTAACAGAGTGAAAGTGGAGTATTGAGGAATGTATTTTGCCACCAGAGAGTATGCAGTATAGAAAGCAATATCCTCCTACCAAATGGTAACTTCAACCTTTATTGCCTCTCTAACTGCTTTATATATTTACTATATAACTTTTTATCTTTAATTAATTTCCGATAATCGCTATATTGATAATTACATAGAGAGAGATGGCTGAGTGGTTGAAAGCGGCGGTCTTGAAAACCGTTGTAGCCTTACGGTTACCGGGGGTTCGAATCCCTCTCTCTCTGCTGATAAACCCTCGTAATTTATTTTACGAGGGTTTTTTATTTTATGCAGAATTATTTAAATCCATATCCGTGTCCGTCCTTTGATTTTCCCTGTGCCTCGAATGACCAAAGCATATACCCGCTCACTCCTTCTTTAAAATATTTTTCTCTATAGAATTTTATTAAATCTTTTATGAATTTTACGTTATAATTTTTGTACCCGATTTCTCCTATGTAAACAGGTTTGTTAAGCCTTTTTGCAATCGCAAGATTTTTGTTGATATAATGTCTCCATAGCCATCTTACGCTTATAGGATTTGAAATAATTCTATTGAAGTATTTCAAACAAAATCTATCCCATAGATTTCTGACAATCACATTTGGTTTATTTAGAATATTAAAAAACTTTGCTAAGTTTTGCTTCCCTTGAAAATAAAAATAGATTTCAATTCTATCGAATAAAGTTGAATCGTAACTGTAATCGTGAAGTGAAATAATATCAAGTCCATTTATAGAATACAACTTCTCAAAAAGAGAAGAGTTAAATCGCGAGAATTGATTTCCAAATTTATCTCCAATCCCGCCTATTGTTCCTATGGAAATTAAATGATTTTGATTTACTTCTTTGATTTTTCCTGTAATGTCTGAGCAAAAATTATAGAGGTATTCGAATTCTTCTGCTTCGGGTTCGTTTATCAATTCCCAGATTAAAATTTCCTCTGAATTTTTGAAATGAAAAGTTAAATTTAAAACATAATGCAAGTAATCTTTTTTGTATCCTTTGATGTACCACTCTGAATTTATTTCAAACTTCTGATTGTAATTCCACCTATCGGCGAGTACGGGAATAAGCTTTAGCGAATATTTCTTTGCGCATGAAATTAAATGCTCCATTTTTTCTATGGAGGTTGGATAAAAGCACCAGAACCTTACGGCTTCAAATCCGTATTCTTTAGCATCACGGAGCATTAACTCGCTTGTGCTATTATCAACGCAGGCAAGCTCGTACATATTGCATCCGAAAAACTGCGGAATATTCTTATTTAAACCCATATTAGATTTTAAAATACATATAATATTTTTCATATATGATTTAATTTATTGCTTACCAAACACACTATGTACATTGCAAATCACAATTTAGAAACCGATAAAACCGAAATTTTAAATTTCATCAAGAGATTTAACTTTGCTACAATTGTTACCGTGAAAGATAATTTCCCGACTGCAACTCACTTACCTTTTTTAATAGAGGAGAGGCAAATAGAAGGTGAAGATAAAATATTTCTTATATCACACTTCGCGAAGGCAAATAAGCAGTGGCAGGATGTTGGGAATGATACTCTCGTAATTTTTAGTGAGCCGCATGCATACATCTCGCCGAAGTTTTATAAAAAGATGCAAAATGTTCCAACATGGAATTATATTTCGGTGCATTGCTACGGGGACGGAAAAATTCTCGATAGCGATGAAGAAAAATTAACTGTATTGGAGAAATCTATAGATTTTTTTGATGCATCATATAAGGAGCAATGGGATAAATTAGAAAATAATTACAGGTTAGGACAACTAAAAGGAATAGTTGCATTTGAAATTGAAGTTACAAACGTTCAGGCAAAGAAAAAACTTAGCCAGAATAAAACAGAGAACGAAAGAAATAATATCATCAACTCATTTCAAAAGAGCAGCGACGATAATGAAAAAATTATTGCTGAGTATATGAAAACTGTAGAATCAAAAAAAGAAGAATAGAATATGACAAGAGTAAAAATATGTTGTATAAAAAATATTGAAGAGGCGAAGAATGCGGTCAAGTTCGGTGCTTCTGCAATAGGATTAGTTGGGAGAATGCCCAGCGGTCCGGGACCGATATCCGACGAAGAAATAAAAATAATTGCAGCATACGTTCCTCCGCCGATTGCAACTTTTCTTCTAACATGTGAAACAAGTGTTGATGCTATCGTTGCACACCATAGCAGAGTGAATACAAACACAATTCAAATTGTAGATGCTTTGGCAGAAGGAACGTACAAGGAATTAAAAGAAAAAATACCTTCAATAAAAATTGTACAGGTAATACATGTGATAGATGAAAGTTCGGTTGATGAAGCAGTAAGAATTTCGGAGCAAGTCGATGCTCTATTGCTTGACAGCGGGAACCCAAATAAAGCTGTTAAAGAGCTTGGCGGGACAGGGAGAAAACACGATTGGAAACTTAGCAGAAAAATTGTTGAGCACTCAAAAGTCCCGTTGTTTTTAGCAGGAGGATTAAATCCTTCTAATGTAAGGCAGGCAATTGAAGAAGTACAGCCTTTCGGAGTTGACTTATGCAGCGGACTTCGAACTAACGGAAATTTAAATTTAAAATTACTCGAAGAATTTTTTAATGAGGTAAATAAAGCCGTCAGATGAGAAGGAACAGGATTTTCTCTATAATATTTGTTCTAATTGCAGTTGTCTTCATGGTATATTTTGCAAAAAGGAAATTTATGGATTCTTCTGCGAAAGTAAAACAAGCAGATGAAGAAATTAAATCTCTCTTGGCAAAAGATGATATTAAAAACGGCGATATAATTTTTCAATCTTCCATTTCAAAGCAATGTGAGGCTATAAAATTAGCGACACATTCTGAATACACTCACTGTGGA
>JBBRQV010000234.1:0-3897 GCA_038225955.1 Ignavibacteria bacterium
ATATTCATAAGGCATAAATCCTCTTGCAACAGTTCCGTCAACAGGTCTCTGCATCGAGCGGCCATCTTTAAAAATATCTGATTTTGTTTGTGGATTTACTCTGAACTGATTATGCATCCAATCATACGGAAGAATGTTTACAACTTTTCCGATTGCGCCGTATGTGCTCAAAGCAGTTACGATTGCAACTACCACTAATAAATAAATAAATTTCTTTTCAAATATCGGAGGCTTTTCAAGATTCTCTTCAGGATAATAAACAACTTCAATTTGTTTTCCGCCAAGTCCTGCTAAAAATGCTTTTACTTTTTCTACATCAAATAACGGGTCAACTGCTTCAATGGCTACACCGTATTTTTCCGATGAAGTCCATTTCATAAAATTTGTATCGTGCAGAGGATTGCTTATCTGAGGAAGTTTATTCCAAAGCAGCAATAATCCGAAAACAGAAAATATACCTGCTATCAAAACCGTAAGCTCAAACATAATCGGAATTGAAGCCGTCAAATTAAAGTATGGCTTACCGCCGATAATATTTTTGTAATCCATTCCCGACATATAGCCAATCATAGAAACCGCTGCAGTAACACCGGTCAGACCGCCAAGGAAGGAAAACTTTCCAATCATAGTGTCTTTAAGATTCATCGCTGCATCCATTCCGTGAAGCGGATATGGAGTATAGACATCAAAATTTTCATAGGACTTTGTAGTTTCTTCAGCCGCATGAATAATCTCATCAGGTGTATCGAAAATAGCAGCAACGGAGTGAACCTTGGTACTCCTCGGTACATCCTGCGCTAATTCTTCGTCTAATTTTAAAATCTTTTTAAGCATATACTATTAATGTTCTTCTGAATGATGATGTGTCGGCTGAGCGCCCGGAACAACTGCTTTTATTTCCGCCAGTGATACAGACGGCATTACTTTCACAAATAATAATAATAAAGTAAAAAATAATCCAAAGCTTCCTAATAAAATACCGAAGTCACACCATGTCGGAGTAAACATACCCCAGCTTGACGGAAGAAAATCTCTTGTCAATGATGTAACAATAATAACAAATCTCTCAAACCACATACCAACGTTTACAAGCAATACCAGTACAAATGTCATCGGAATCGAACGTCTCACTTTTTTAAACCAGAATAACTGCGGGAAACCTACATTACATGAAATCATAATCCAATATGCCCATGCATAAGGACCGAATGCTCTGTTAATAAATACGAACGACTCAAACTGATTACCGCTGTACCATGCTATAAAGAACTCCATTGCGTAAGCATAACCTACCATCGTTCCCGTGGCAAGCAAAATCTTATTCATCTTTTCGATGTGATTCACCGTTATGATATTTTCCATATCATAAAGCTTTCTGATGATAATCAAAACTGTAGACACCATACCGAACCCTGAGAAAATAGCGCCGGCAACAAAGTATGGAGGAAAAATTGTTGTATGCCAACCGGGAATAACTGATACGGCGAAGTCAAACGAAACGATTGTATGCACTGAAAGTACAAGAGGAGTAGAGATACCGGCAAGAATTAAATAAATTCTTTCGTAGTTCTGCCAGCCTCTGTTTGAACCTTTCCAGCCCAAGCTGAGCACTGCATAAGCTGCCTTTTTAAATCCGCTTGTTGCTCTTGCTCTCATTAAAGCAATATCAGGGATTAAACCGATTCCCCAGAATAAAAACGAAATTGTAAAGTAAGTCGAAACTGCAAACACGTCCCAAAGCAAAGGAGAAGTGAAGTTTACCCATAATGCATTTTGGTTAGGGTAAGGAATCAAATATCCCGCAAGCCATGGTCTTCCTGTGTGAAGAAGCGGAAAAATACCTGCCGTCATAACCGCAAAAATTGTCATCGCCTCTGCAAACCTTGCAATAGCCGTTCTCCATCTCTGTCTGAATAAAAATAAAATTGCTGAGATAAGCGTACCTGCGTGACCAATACCAATCCAGAAAACGAAGTTGACGATACCAAATCCCCAACCGACCGGATTGTTATTTCCCCACATGCCTATACCATAAAACAATGTGAAGCCGACGCACACTGCGCCGATTATCAATGCTGTATTTGCTAAGAGGAATGCAATCAACCATTTCTTAGATGGTTTGCGCTCCGTTGGAGCAAGTACTGTATTATCGATTTCAGCGAATGACGAACGCGAGTCTACCAGTGGTAATTCCTCTGTGTATGTTGAATTAAAAGCCATTAGAAATTTTCAGTAAATAAATTTTTAATTATATATCTGAACTAAAATATTCAAGAAATTATTATTTCAATTATTTCGATTAATGCGTTTTTTCTTCTTTCTTCTCTTCAGTCTTACTTTCTTTCTTAGTCTCGCCTTCAGATTTCTCTTCACCCATTCCTTCAATGCCAAGCGGCTCAAGAATATTTCTTAATTTAGAAATATATGTAACGTTCGGTCTTACTTTAAGGTCTTCTAATACTCCATATCCTAAAGGATGCATTCTTTGCTTGTAGAATTCCGATTTCTTATCATTCATGTCACCGAAGGAAATTGCACTTGCAGGACATGCTTCCTGACACGCAGTTTTTACATCGGTTCCCTTTACTCTTCTTCCTTCGCCTGATGCTACACCCTTTGCATCCTGAATTCTTTGGATACAGAAAGTACATTTTTCCATAACCCCTCTTGAACGAACGGTTACTTCAGGATTATACATATAGTTCACAGGCTCAGTCTGATAATAGCCATCAGCAACTCTGTCTCTCCAGTTGAAGTAGTTAAATCTTCTTACTTTGTAAGGGCAGTTATTGGCGCAGTATCTTGTTCCTACGCATCTGTTATAAGCCATTCCGTTAATACCGTCAGGGCTGTGAGTTGTAGCAGCTACCGGACAAACGTTTTCGCAAGGAGCATTATCGCAATGCTGACAAAGCATCGGCTGGAAATTTACTCTTGGAGCATCCGGTGTACCGGAATAATATCTGTCGATTCTTATCCAATGCATTTCCCTGTTAACTTTCACCTGGTCTTTACCGACTATAGGAATATTATTTTCAACGTTACATGCAATTGTACAGTAATTACATCCTGTACATTTGTTCATATCAAGAATCATTGCCCATTTTACACCTGTGTAATATGGATGCTCTTTTGTGCTTTCGTTAATACTTGGAAAGCTGTCTAAAGGCATTCCGTGAACCTCTTCGTGCTTCTCTAAAAATTTCGGTTTCTTTTTATAATCTTCGTAAGTGCCTTCTCTTATAATATCTCTCTTGTATTGTAAGTCATGTGTAACAGGGTCATCAACTGCATGATGTTCCTGAGTAGAAACTAATTCGTATGAACCCGAACCCTTTTCAACTTTAACATTATTGTAGAATTGTGATGCAGAGCTTGTATTGCTCATCAATGCATATGCATCGAATCCGTTTCCTGTTCCTATCGCGCCGCCGACTTTTCTTCCTCCGCCAAGCTCAATTGAAATAACTTTATCAGCTGTTCCTGCCTGAATGAAAACAGGTATTTCCATTGAAAGCGCGCCGTTTGTAATTTTTATTTTATCATCGTTCTTTACGCCTAACTCTTTTGCAGTAGTAACGGAAATTGCTGCGTAGTTATCCCAGACTATTTTTGAGATAGGATGAGGCAGCTCCTGAAACCATCCGTTATTTGCATATTTTCCATCGCCTATTGAGTGATGTTTGACAAGTAAAAGAACATAATCATTTGAAGAAGCTGTTCTTGTACTGCTTACAAAGCTATCACCTATGAATGCAGGAAAAGCCGCAGGCTTTTCTGAGTATGTTACGAAACCATCTTGCAGAGCTGCAAGCCAGTATCTCTTAAATTCCAATGAAGGTTTTATCGCTGTATAAATATTCTTTTCCCAGTTATCCATCATGTATTCATGGTCCA
>JBBRQV010000235.1:0-3881 GCA_038225955.1 Ignavibacteria bacterium
AAAATTAGAGCGAAATAAAAATTTCGCTCTGAAATTGATAACATATCTGGGAAAACATAAAATGAATTATCCTAATTTTCCTTGAATGTAAGTTACTGCATCACCTACTTTTTGAATTTTTTCTGCATCTTCATCCGGAATTTTAATATCAAATTCTTCTTCGAATTTCATTACTAATTCAACTGTGTCAAGCGAATCTGCGCCAAGGTCATTAATAAAAGATGCGTCATCAGTAACTTTTGATTCTTCAACACCGAGCTTATCGACAACAGCTTGTTTTACTTTCTCTTTTATTTCTTCTACAGTCATTTTATATCTCCGTTTTTTTTATTTTAGGATAATTGTATAATTCTTTAAATATAGTATATTTACTAAAAATTTTAAAGGAATAAGTATTTCCTTATTATTTAATCTTTAATCGGTCGTCTGATAACAAAAGTACCTTTAAGCTCGTATTTTCCATAAATTACGTTGTTTATCACAGTTTCACCGTCATCTGCCTTGCTTGTGCCTGCCCACCATGCCTTAGCATAAACTCTGTTTTGCTTATTAGGAGGCAGCAAATAATCAAATAATATCACGTGCCCCTTCCATATAACTAAATCTCCTTTTCTTATATCGCTGTTATCTGTAATCGGTACATACGGAAAAATTTCATTGAAGCGTGTTGTATCAAATAAATCTCTGCACAGCGCATTTACTTTAGGAGTTTTGAATCCTGATTTTTGCAGAGTATTCAATGCATACACATTACACTTAGTCGTATTATAGAGGAGGATTAATTTATTGCTGAGCCAGTAAAGGTAAGTAGAGTCGACGTTAGGTGAGTACATTCTGTTTTGCTGCTCTATCCTTGCCTGGGATAAAATTCTGCTTCCGTTCTCTTCCGAGTAAGTTGTATTCGTATTCTCATTCGTTGTTCCCGTTTCGGTCTCTTCATACTCTTTAGAAGAAGAGCAGCTTGAAAGTGTTATTGTTACTGTAATTAAAAAAATTATTCTGAAAATATTTTTCATATAATTTTAGTTATTTATCAGATGGCTTTTTTGATAAGCTGTCAAGCTGATTCTGAAGTCCCTTCAACTGCAGCTTCTTTTCGTTCAGTTCTTTTATCCTGTTCTTTATCTGCACTTCAATATCATTCATTTGTTTTTCTACATCTGCCTTATCCCAGTAACCTATATCTTCAAAATATCCTTTGAATAAAAAGTTATGCTTTAGCGCTTCCATGTTTTGTGCAAAGCTGAATGCACCGTCCTCAAGTCGTGCAGTTGCGTCATTGGAATTTTTCACAATCGCTTTTAAATCATTAGCGAAAACAGTATCTGTTAAGAGCGTACCAACTAAGCTTTGGCTTGAATTAATTTTTTGAGTAACCATCGCAATATTATCCGTTATATCGTTCACCCCTTTAGAAAGATTGTTAAAGTTTGCAGTTACCTGGTCAACAGTCTGGCTTACTTTAGCGAGTATTACATCAACTTTTTGAGTGGAGGAGGCAAAGCTTCTGAAAGTAGAATCTACACTATTGAAAAGGGATTCATTATTTATAAGTTGACCGATAGTTCCTTTACCTTGACTTACACTATCAACTATATTAGATAAGCTCTTTGTTAATTCGTTGACATTTTGTGTAGTGGCCTTTAAGTCTTTCATTATGTCCTCCACTCCGATAGGTTTAACTGACGCAAGATAATCTCCGTTTTCTACAGGCAGCCCATTATCGTTTCCTGAACTTATCGAAACAACTTTATTACCAACGAGTCCTTCGGATGTAATTGCCACTCGGGAATCCTTTCGTATAAATTTTTTCATCTTAGAATCTATAATCATGTTGACAACTACTTTGTTTGGAGTCTGTATATCCACTGTAGAAACAGTTCCAACATTTATTCCGGCAAAAGTAACGGTATTGCCTTCTTTTATTCCGGCTACGTTTTCAAAAATTGTATTAAGCTCGAAAGTGGCTCGGAACATATTAGTTTTGCTTCCAATGATAAAGGTAGCAACAAGGAATAATGCAAGTCCTGCAATTATAAAAATCCCTGTGATAACTTTTTTTCTGATATCTACATCCATAATGTTAAAATTAAAACTTATTTTTTAAAAATTCAAACCTTCAAAAAAAGATTTGACGAATGGGTCGTCATTTTTTTGCAGCTCATCAAATGTCCCTTCAATAACATACTCACCCTCTTTCAGTACAACCATTCTGTCCGAAACCATCCTTGCGCATTCCATATCATGGGTTACTATAATAGAAGTTGTTTTATATTTCTCCTGAACTTCTAAAACCAATTTACTTATCTCTCTTGAAGTTGAAGGGTCAAGTCCTGTTGTCGGTTCATCGTAAAGGATTATCTTCGGATCGGTGATCAGAGTTCGCGCAAGCCCTATTCTTTTTTTCATACCGCCTGAAAGTTCAGAAGGCATTTTATCAATTGAGCCTGCAAGCCCAACATCTTCCAAAGCTTTTTTAACCTTATCATTTATTTCAGGTGTTGTTAAGTCTGTTAATCTTCTTAAAGGAAATTCAAGATTTCCTCTTACACTCATTGAATCGTACAACGCACCGCTTTGAAATAAAAATCCAAGCTTCTTTCGGATTTCCTGAAGTTCATCATCATCTAGAGTAGGAACGTTTTCTCCATACACTAATATTTTACCCGAGTCCGGTTTTAAAAGACCAGCAATACACTGAAGTATAACAGATTTTCCTGTCCCTGATTTTCCTAAAGTACAGATAGATTCACCTTCTTTAACCTGAAGATTAATATCTTTAAGTACTTCATTCTTTCCGAATGCTTTTTTTACGTGTTCAATATTTATTACGAAATCTTTATCCGTTTTATCTACTTTATCCGTTTTATCCACTTTATCCAATTAACGCTATTAAAAAAATATTGAAGAAATTTGTACAGCAATTAAATCCATTAAGATTACAAGTAATGATGCAAGCACAACAGAACTGTTTGCTGCAATACCGACACTCTCCGTTCCTCGCGAGCAATTGAATCCTTTATAGCTTCCAACTAATCCAATTCCAAAACCGAAGAAAAAAGTTTTTATTGTAGCAGGAAGAACATCTTCAAAAGTCAAAGTTTCAAAAACAGTTGAGAAAAATAATTTCAAACTCATATCAGCATTAACACTCATTGCAAGATAACCGCCGAACAAGCCAAGCGCATCAGCATATATAACTAAAATTGGTACGGTAATAACTGCTGCCATTACTCGTGTTACAACAAGATATTTGAATGGATTAATAGCAGAAACTTCCATCGCATCTATTTGCTCGGTCACTTTCATTGAGCCAAGCTCTGCGCCGATGCCCGAGCCCATCTTGCCTGCACAAATTAATCCTATAATAACAGGACCAATTTCACGCACAATTGCAATTGAAAGCATTTGAGGAATTAAAGAAACTGCTCCGAACTTATCCAATGTAGGAATAATCTGCAAAGCAAGCGTTAGCCCTATGATAAATCCTGTGATGCTTACAAGCGGCAGAGATTTATATCCAATTTGAAAACATTGTCTTATCGTTTCCTGTATCTCAACCGGTCTTCTGAAAATAGCTATGAAAAATTTCTTGGCAAAATTCCATAAGTCCCAAGTCTGAACAAAAAAGTTAGTTATATTTTTCGGAAGTTTAATCAATTATTATTTTAAAATTTTTTACCAATGCCTTCTTACCTGTAAATCACTGAAAGGATTTGCAAACCCTATCATTAAGCCGAATGAAAAATCTATTATATTGGATTTCAGCTGATTAAAAGTATAAGTATATCTGGCTTTCACGTGAGGATATATTAAAAGTTTATCGTTGCGCAATGAAAATCCATAAGCTATTTCAGGTGATGCTCCCCATCCTTCCAAAT
>JBBRQV010000236.1:0-3777 GCA_038225955.1 Ignavibacteria bacterium
ATTATTTTCCATTATAGATAGTTTAACGCTTAATCTTGCAATTTGTGAACGCAACCATATTTACAATTTCGAAATTGAAAATTTTGTAAATAATGAATTAAATAATAAAAACGAAAATATCCCTAGAAATTTAATTTTTGTCCCATTTGGTTGTTTGAATGGAAATATTCTTAAAGTTAATAATCCTTTTCCTCCAGAAGATTTTCGTTCAAAAATATTCATCGAAGCAAATAAAGTCAAATTATCAAAGTGGAAATTTTCAGAATATATGTCCCATTCTAAACCGTTTTTACCACAAAAATATCCGACTGACCCAAATCTTTTTACAGATACATGGAAAATTAGTAAAGAAATGAATAATGGTAACAAAAATAAAATGTATTCAATGGAAGAAAATTACACAATAAAAGAAATTATGTACCCACTTTTATTAGCGTATATGAAAAAATTTAATGCTGACACTCAGATTAAATTTATTAGTTATGTTATTAAGAATAAAATAAATTTGCCTGAATTACCGATGATTTGGGCTAAAAAAATATTGCAAAATAGTAGTTTGTTAAGAAACACAATAGAAATTATGAGTTTTACTAGTTATGATATTAATAGAAAAGGTAGAGAAAGCGACCAAACAGATTTTGAAGTAATGATTGCTTCAAGCTCTTACTACGATATTTTATTTACAAGGGATGGATGGATGTTTGATAGTTTATCAAAAAATAAAAACAAACTAATTTCAAAAACAAAATTTTTTAAAGACTATAACTCTTTTAGTTCATATTTGGATACTGTTTTTTGAATAATATGATTTCAAGCGTTTTGGTTATGGTCATAAGACCAATAACGGATTTAAAGTTAAATTTGTTAAATTAATTTAATTAAGTTAATTATTTATTTGAAACAATCCACTTCTAATTAGAATAGGAACATTTAATTTTATTCCCCCCCCATAAAAAAACTCCATCCGGTTTTCACCAAATGGAGTTATGTGCCACTCCCCTCTTATTGGGAAAATATTTCAGAGGAAAGTTTAATCAGTAGTCGCCGTGTAATAAATTATTACCGTACTGATTGCCAAGGTTAAATCCGCTGACCAATATATCTTACCTAATTGAATCAGGAATTTGTTATCTACAAAATACAATTCTTTATGCAACTTTGCAAATAGCTATGTAAAGTATTTTTACGTTCCGACGCTGGAGCATCGGAACGAGAATATTACTGTTGTTAAGTCTCCCCCTCCTTACAAAGGAGGGGGACTGAGGGGGTGGTTTGAATCTACATTTTCATACCGCACATTAAACCACCCCTAGCCCCTCCTTGGTAAGGAGGGAAACATTTTTTTTACAAATAAAAAAACTCCATCCGAACTTAATCGAATGGAGCTTATATAAGAATTATTAATTATTCTTTATTAATTACTTTTTCGGTTTTGCGACTTCAAGATTAACGCGTATTCCTTTAATGTTTTTATCTTTCATCTGCTCAACTACATCGCGTGAATATTTTTTATCCACTTCGACAAAACTAAAGCTATCGAGCATACTTATCTCGCCGATTGCCTTTGCCGGTACAGTAGTTTCGCCTGCAATCGCTCCGACTATATCTTTCGGCTGAATGTTATCTTTCTTTCCGCCGTTAAGAAATAATCTTACCATGTTAGGGTCGTTGTAGCTGCGTCTATCTTCACCACTGCCTCGGCTGTCTCTATCACCACCGCTGCTTCTTCTATCGCCATCGCGTCCGCGGCCTTTATCAAAGCTGCTGCTTTTATTGTAGCCGTCTCTGTTGCCTCTATCGTCACCGCTTCTGTCATTTCCTCTATCTCTATCGCCACCTCTGTCTGAACTTCCGCCTCTATCACTGCCGAATTTTTTCTTATCACCCCATTTGCTGCCGCTATCTCTACCGCCATCACGTTTCTTATCACCCCATTTTCCACGATCTCCGCCACGGTCACCACCTCTATCGCTGCTGCGACCTCTATCGCCGCCGCGACCACGGTCACCGCCTCTATCACCTCTTCTATCGTCTCTATCATTTCTTTCCGGTTTGAACTCCTCTTGTTTCGGAAGCTCAGGTACGGAATCAATAATCTGCTGCATAAGTCCAAGAGCAATATCCATTGTATCGAAATCTTCTTCCAGTAATCTCTCGATTATCGGTTTAACTTTCACTGAGTTTTCTCTTGCCTTCAGAATAGAAGCCTTCAGCTCAATCATTTGCTGTGATTCTCTTATTTCTTTTACATCTGATATTGTAGGAATTTCTTTTTTTACAATTTTTGTTTTTGTATATCTTTCGATATCTCTAAGCTTGTAGAATTCTTTTCCGTTTACGAAAGTAAAAGCTGCGCCTTTACGTCCTGCGCGGGCAGTCCTGCCGATTCTGTGAACGTAATATTCTTCATCCTGCGGCATATCGTAATTGAATACTGCATCGATGTCATCTACATCGATACCTCTTGCAGCAACATCAGTCGCAACAAGAATTTCAATTTTACCTGCTCTGAACTTAGCCATAACTCTGTCTCTGAATAACTGTTTCAAGTCACCATGAAGACCTTCGGCTGAGTAGCCTCTTGCCTGTAAGTGAGAAACTAAATCATCAACTGCTCTTTTAGTGTTACAGAATACGAGTGATAGAACAGGGTCGTGAATATCAAGAAGGCGTGTAAGCACTTCAAGCTTCATTCCCGGACGCAGTTCATAGAAGAACTGGTCGATGTTCGGCACTGTTAATTCTTTATGTACAACTTTAACTATTTCAGGATTATTCTGATATTTTTTTGTAAGCTGCATTATCGGCGGAGGCATAGTGGCAGAGAAAAATACTGTCTGTCTTCCTTCTGTCTTAACCGATTTTAAAATTTCTTCGATGTCGTCTCTGAATCCCATGTTAAGCATTTCATCTGCTTCATCAAGTACAATCATTTTTACATCGTCAAGGTTAACAGTTTTTCTGTTAATGTGGTCAATCATTCTTCCGGGAGTTGCGATAATTATCTGCACACCGGCTTTAAGTGTTCTTATCTGTCTATCGATTGACTGTCCGCCATAGATAGGTGTGATGTGAAGACCTTTTTTATATTTGATTAACTGTGAAATTTCTTCTGCGACCTGTATCGCTAATTCTCTTGTTGGGCATAGAACCAATGCCTGCACTTTTTTGGATGATGCATCTACAAATTCCGCGATCGGAATACCGAATGATGCTGTCTTGCCTGTTCCGGTCTGTGCCTGACCAATTACGTCTCTTCCTGCTAATATGAACGGGATGGCTGCTGATTGTATCGGAGTGGCTTCTTCAAAGCCCATCTCTGCAACAGCTTTTTGCGTTTCTTTAGAAAGTGATAATTCTTCGAATTTCAATGTTTCCATAGTGTGGACACGTTCGTCCTAATCTATTTAGATTTTTAAATTATTAAGTCTTAAAATAAGTTTTGCGGGATTCGCCACGCGGCGAATGGATTCTCTGTGAACGGCTAAATTTATAGTAGATTTAATCTGTAATTAAAATACAAAAAATAAACACCAATAGATACTTAATTCGTAATGGGTGTTTTGGGTTATAGTTATCCGTTTTTCGTTGCTCGTTATCAGAAAAAACAGACTACCACTCAATTCTCGTTACGATGTTAAAAATCCCGCTTTGTAACGCAATTATAATTAATTTTGTGTTCTTTAGTGCGTTTAGAGTTTTAGTGGTGAATTAGTAATACATTTAACCTTTCCCTCTAATTAAGTATTTTACTATTCATGAATAATCCTGATACTA
>JBBRQV010000237.1:0-3768 GCA_038225955.1 Ignavibacteria bacterium
TCTACAAGATGAAGCGTAGATGATTTCTTTAATAAAAATTCAGACCATCTTCCGCCTCCGGGGCCTATTTCTATAATTGATGAATTATCCGGAATAAGTTTTTGTATTATTTCACTTACAAGTTTATCTTTCCATACCTGCGATTTAGTCCACTCTTCACCCATTTCGTTCCAGTTCCAGTTATTCCATGTCAGTTTATTCTGCGCAACGCTATTCCATCCGGGGAAATTTTTCTTTGCTTCGATTGATTTAAGTTTGTTTGAGAAAAACTCTGAACCTATTGCACGCTTCAGCAAATATAGTGTTGTCCATAAAAAACCATTCTCTTTAAATGATAAGTTAAGTCTGTCTATTCTATATCCCATTAATTATAAATCCTTCAAAAGTTTTTTTTCTTTCATAAAATTAATCAGTTCTGATGCATTAAGATTATTATCCTTCACTCTGAAAATAAATTTATTGTTCATATTCTGGAACACCGATTTCTCGTTAAGATAGTAAAAAATTCCCAGCACCTTCACATCATAAGCATCTGCAATGTGTATGGGAAACGAATCCACACCGACAAATATTTCGGCGTTGGAAATTATACTTGTAAGTTTTTTTATATCGGGGGAAACCTCTATATGAAGATTTCCAGTCTCTTCTAGCTCTCCTAACTGTTTAATCTCGTTTCTACTCCCTAAGAGACAAACTTTCTTTGTCTTACATAGTTCACTTAAAATTTCTTTTATAGAATCAGCACTTATTTTTCTATTCTCATCCGATGAAAAAAGATGAAGCACTACATCGAATTTTTTTACATTATTATTTTCAAAATCAAAAACATGTTTTTTTATTTTCTCTGTATTTATCCCCAAGGAGTTTAAAGAGATACCCATTCTATCCAGATAATTATCAGTTGGTTTCCAGACTATGCTTTTGTTTTTTGACTGTGATTTAATTTTCAAGACATCTACGTCATTATGCCAATTCCTCTTCTTAACAAAATTGGTGAATCCGATTTTTTCCGAAGCATTAGATAATTTGAAGAACGAAGAGTTCATCTGCCCCGGAAAGAAATTAAAAACAATATCATATTTTGTATTTCGTATTTTAAAAATTAAGCTCTGCATTTCGGAAAAAGATTTTTTCTTTATCAGAAACATATTATCAAAACCAATTTCTTTTAAAAAAAACTCAGCATTTTCAGTGGAGATTATATCAATCTGAATTGCTTTCTGAATTCCTTTACAAGAATCTTTCAATAGTTTAAATACAGAGCACGTTAAGTATGTGTCACCCAATGCATTTGTCGATATTAATAAGATTTTTTTCACTGTCCTGTTAAAAATTTTCTTAACTCCTTACTACTCTCTGAAAAGTAACTTAAAAAATAATTCGCTCTGAATCGGATTCTATTCTCTTTAAACCAAAGAATAAATTTCAGAGGGAAAAGTAATACAGTCCTTGCAATTAATAATCTCGGTTTAATAAATGCACTTAATCCCATTTTATTCCAATATTCTGTAGATTTTTTTTCGTCTCCGTAAAAATATTCTCTCCATCCTCTCAACTCGTTTTCTTCGGTATCAGATTCTAAATTAAAATTTTCTTTAAAATCTTTCCCGTAATACGGGGCCTGAATTGCGTAAACTAA
This sequence comes from Ignavibacteria bacterium, assembly GCA_038225955.1. Lineage (GTDB taxonomy): Bacteria > Bacteroidota > Ignavibacteria > Tepidaquicellales > Tepidaquicellaceae > JAFDZO01. Next base: position 1,640 of record JBBRQV010000237.1, read on the forward strand.
TTTATTTTTTTCAACAATATTCTCTCTTGAAAAAGAATCTTTGCGATATCTTACCAGCAACAAGACTTCCTGTAAATTATAAAACGATACTTTATCTTTTATCCTCAGCCAAAGTTCGTAATCCTCAAACACAATTGGCTTATATCCACCATTGGAAATAATTTTATCTTTTTTATAAAGCATACCTGCATGTATTACTTCACTATGCAGCGCAAATTTTCTTTTTATATCTTCATCACTCTGCGGGGTTTTTATTGTATAAAGTAACTCATTATTTTCAAACGCAGAGTACCAGCACGAAACTATATCGCAATTTTTATTTTTAGAAATAAAATCATACTGCTTTTCAATTCGCTGCGGCAAAGAAATATCATCTGCATCCATTCTTACAATTAATTCTGTATCTGCAAGCGTCAATCCGTAGTTTAGCGCAACACCAAGTCCGGAGTTTTCAATTTTACGATATTTAATTCTTTCATCCTTAAAGCCATCGATTACTTCTTTTGAGTTGTCAGTTGACCCGTCATCAATGATAACAAAATCAAAATTTTTATAAGTTTGATTTAAAATACTTTTCATGGAAGCAGGAAGAAACGAAGCGTTATTATATGTCGTCATTAAGACCGTAAGCTTTGACATGTTATTTACTCAACGAGATTATCAAATCCTGTATTTTTTTATTATTATGATTTGCAGTTTTCGAACCAATTTCTTTCCACTTCAACCAATCAATAATATTTTTAGATGAAAAGAAACTCCACATATAAAGTAGAAATATTTTCGAAGTAAAAAGAATATTTTTCTCAGAAACAAACTTTCTAAACTCATTTTTAGAAGAAAATTTAAAAAGAAGAATTGCATAATCTATATCAGCTTTATGTAAATCATTATAATAATTTCTGTCAAAAAATTTTAAATAAATATCCTGATAAAATTTCTTTGGTTTCAGCGACTCATTTGAAGTCATTGAATTCTCTTTAATTCTTATCAGGTATAATGCTTCATCAAGATTATGAAAGAGCGTGTCTTTCCTTATTCTTAACCATAAATCAATATCTTCCAGTATATCCATATTTTCGTTATACCCACCATAATTCAAAATATGTTTTTTAGAATATAACGAACCTGCATGGCAAACAGAGCTTGAGTAATTCAGCTGCTCCTTAATATCACCATCTGTCATTGGAAGATTATATATATGTGAAATTTTATTTCCTTTAAACAAAGCATATCCCGACGAAAGGACCTGAACTTCAGGATTTTCAATTAAAAAATTTACCTGTTTTTCAAATCTATCCCGCATAGAAATATCATCTGCATCCATCCTCGCAATATAATTATGTTGTGCGATACTTAATCCATAATTCAATGCTTTAGAAAAATTAACTTTTTCAATTTTTTTGTAAACAATTCTATCATCTTTAAATGATTTAATTATTTCTTCTGACTTATCAGTCGAGCCGTCGTTAATAATTACAAACTCGAAGTAAGGATAACTTTGCTGCAGAACACTTTTTATTGCTACTGCAACGTACTTCTCCTCATTATAAACACTCATTACTACAGATATGTATTCGTTCCTTTGCACAAATCTCAGTTAGAATTTTTCGAATTTTCCATTGGAAAATTTAATAATATTAACATCTTTTGTATTGTCTTTAGGTTCCAGTTTTACACTTAGCGGTTTAGAGAATGAATTTAACTTAAGTACTTCAAATGAAAAATCTTTCGGGTTATTAAATTTCTCACCTGCAAAAGATTTCTGCGTATAAAACGGCTCGGGAGAAAAATATGTATCGTTAAATGCCGAAGTTAAAATAAAAAAGTTGTCTTTTTTTTCAATTACATTCCCCTGAAGATAATGCTCCTCATTGTGAGAATTTATTCCTGCAAGTTCATTGATGTTATTATATCTGCCAATTTTACCCGTGGCTTTGTAATAAAGATAGATTCCTATATCTGAAAAACAAGACGCCTGTCCCAGTGAGTGAGGGTAATTAAGAATAACATTTTTTTTATCCTTGTCATAAAGAGGAAGAAACGAGCTAAGGCTTTCCTCCTGCACTTTATAATTTACAAGCCAGTAATGAGAAATTTTATTGAACCCGTAAACAAAAAACAAAAATACA
>JBBRQV010000238.1:0-3750 GCA_038225955.1 Ignavibacteria bacterium
CAAATTTAAAAAAATTAGTTATTGTAACAAATAAAAGAGTCTAAAGTGAAAATTGACTTGCTGGGACATGAATATGAGCATAAGGTCAAATTAATGGATTTGGACATACAAGGGCTTGAAACAGAACTGTATAACAAAATGGCTCTGATAGAACACACTCGGGCACAAACCACTGAGATACTTGATAACTTAAAAATTCGTGTTAAAGAATCCGATGCTGAAATTGAAAGGAGAAAAAATGAATCCGATGCACAAATAAAGCTTGATAAGGCAAAGGCAGATGCGGAAGTATATATTATAAAACTTCAAGCAAATGACACTTCTCGTATTAATAAGAAACGTTCAAAATTATTAGATCATATAATCAAGGAAATGCAGGTAGATAATATCAGTCCTATGGATGTCTACCTGTTAGTTAAATTGATAGAAACCGATTCTAACACAACTGATTTTATGGATTTTGACAGAAAGGTAAAAATGGTCAATGAAGAAATTGAAAAAATGAAACAAGAAAATAACATTTTAAAAGCTGAGGCAGATTTTGCGCGATACAATACAAACAGAAAAATGGGAAAAGTATAATTTACTGCTTGGCAGTAGTCAACGTTTTAATGATTCGTTCCCGGAAATATATGATCTCAAAGATAGATTTGAGCATACCTATATAGTTGGTAAAACTGGTATGGGTAAATCATCATTACTTGAACGGATGGCTTTATACGATATTGAACAAGGAGTGGCAACAATATTTATAGATCCAAAAGGGGATAGTGTTAAACGAATTTATCATCTGGCTAAAGATAAATTAAACATTGAATATATTTCTATTGAAAGCCCGGTTGTTATTAATCCGTTGAATAAGAAAGGATATAGATTAGATAATATTATTCAGGAGTTCATTCAAATACTAGATGTCTTGGTTACTTTAACTGCATCAAATCCTGAAAGTACAGTTCTTATGAGAGAGATAATTACTATGGCACTGAGGTCAATCAAAAATGAATCTAATAAAAATCTAGATTACTTCACTAAATTTTTATTATATCCCGATGTCAGAAAGAAATTGATTTCTGAGTTAAATCCTTATAGTGATGAATATAAATATTGGAGTGAGTTTGATCCAAAGAACAGAGACAAAGTAGAAAGTGCTAAGAGAGTTGCATCCCGCTTAATTGAAATTTCATCCGGAGAAATGAAAGATTTTGTAGTAGGAAAAAATGAGTTTGATATTTCAAGTATTGTTGAACAGGGGAGAGTAGTGTTAGTAGATACTTCACGAATGAATAGAAACAGCCGGATATATCTTTCCAATTTAATTGTCTATTCAGTTCTTTCCTATTGCGAGTTTGTAAAGAAAAAAGAAAAACCGTTAATGGTGTATGTAGATGAATTTCAGATTGTTGTGTCCAGTCTTTTCTCTGAATTGCTTGCACGCAGTAGAAGCTCTAAAGTTGGTTTTACACTCGCGCACCAAACCTTTCATCAAATTCCTAGAAATATATTGAGCGATATTTTTGGGACTGTTGGTACTCAAGTTTGCTTCAGGTGTGGTGATGAAGAAGCAAACAGATTCGCTCCAATCTTTGGCGTTAAAACTAAGGATGTATTTAATCTGCCAAAATACCAAGCATGGGTGAGAATAGGAATTGAAAATATTTTGATTGAGACTTATCCGCCCGAGATTTCCGATGTCCCGGAAATTGATATTCAACAAATCTTAAAATTTAATTCTGACAAAACTAAACTGATTGTGGATAAGTTAATCAGTAAACCTCATTCGTATGGTAAACATACCCAATCCGAAATCCAATTCATTCAGGAATCGTTTAACTTTTTAAACGAAGACTGGATAGGCTTTTAACCTAATTTGATATAATTAACCTGTAAGCTGCTGCTGAGATTTTGGGCAAAAGTCCACTGGCACAAGTCTGTTGTTATTTGTATAACGTGAGTTTTCTTTCGGGAGAACTAGCGGCGGTCCGTTGTAAGCGTTATATGATGACGGTCTCAACAGGCTTGAGCGGACAGGAGTGGTAGACCGATAAAAAAACATTTCTGTTTTTGTTTGCAGTTTACGTTGATACGAAAGGTCAGTGTTAAAAAGCATTGACCTTTTTGTATACCCGTTTATATGATAAAATTCAAGCAAACTTAAATAGAAAGGAGTTTGCACCTTGGCAAAACAAGAATTTTTAAATTTTAAAGAAATTAGCGAAAAGATTTCGTTTGAAGAAGTTTTGAACTGGCTTAACATTCCGTTTAAAAAATCAGATAAAGAATTAAAAACAGATAACTTTATTATCTCAATTGAAAAGAATTTATTCTTTTGTCCTGCAAATGAGAACGTAAAAGGTTCTGTAATTAATTTTGTAGCAAATAATGACGGAATAAGTTTACGGGAAGCAGCATCTAAACTTAAAAATCATTTTCTTTCAAAAGAAAATGAAACACAGCCAAAACGAGATATTCCAAACCTTACTTTAAATTATCATGATTATTTAAAGCAAAAAGAGATTACTCCGGAAGTTGCGGAAGAATATGAAGTAGGTTTTGTTAAACAACGAAGCGTGATGTCAGGTAGAATTGCATTTAAAATTTATTATAGTGGAGAAAATCTTGGCTACATTGGGTACAAAATAGATAATGATAATTGGTTCTTTCCAAAAGGATTTAAACGACCGTTATACAATGCACACAAAATCATTGATAAGAAATTTGTAATCGTTACAACTGATCCATTTGATACTTTGAGAATTATTTCAATGGGGGTAACCAATGTGGTTTCGTTACTGGCAAACTCTATGACAGCAGAGCAGGAAGAAGAGTTAAAGAAATTTCGGCATATTCTTTTACTTCATAAAGAACCGCAGAACATTGTAAATAGATTAACATCTTCAAGTTTTGTAAAAGCGCCTATTCTTTCGAAACCCTTAAAAGAAATTACAGACGCAGAATTAATTACTATAACTTCGCCAGAGGCTCAAAATTGACCGACACAAGGTTTTAAAATAGAAAACGCCCTAAGTTTGCTTAGGGCGTTTCTTTATTGCTATAAATAAAACTACAGCTTAATTGACAGAACTGAAATATCGTGTTTTTACTTCACCAATACCATTCTTTTTGTATCAATAAACTCTTCTGCCTTAATGCGGTAGAAATAAATTCCACTTGTCCTGTTTTCGCCATTAAAATCAAATTTATATGTCCCGACTTGCAAATACTCCTTAATTAATACCGACACTATCCTTCCTTGCACATCATAAACTGAAAGATTTACGTTTGAATTTCGAGGAATAGAAAATTTAATAGTCGTAACAGGATTAAAAGGATTTGGATAATTTTGTTCGAGTTGCAAATTTTTTGGAACTTCAGTACTAATATTTACTATTCCTATAGAATTTGCCGACCTATAAATTGCTCCGCTTGATCCAACTAGATAAACGTATTTACTACAATAAGCACCACGCATACTTGGCATTGACAAATTAATTGTATCTTGCCAACTCTCTCCACTATTAGTTGTTTTTAAAAGTAATGCATTATCGTACTTACCACCTACTATATATCCGGTATTTTCGTTTGCAAAATGAATTGAATATAAATCAGTATTATTTCCAATACTATCTTTCATGCTCCAACTGTTTCCACCATTTGAAGTTTTGAATACAACGCCATATACTCCTGAAGCAAAACCAGTAAATTGATTTATAAAATATACTGACTCAAATTGTTTTTGGGAATTTGAGTAGC
>JBBRQV010000239.1:0-3610 GCA_038225955.1 Ignavibacteria bacterium
GACGATTTAATCCAAAAGGCTGAGAAAAGTGAAATATCACTGGATGATAATATGTTTATTGAAGATATTTTTTCAATGCTAATATTTTTTGACTATGGTGATTTTAAAACAGGGCATAAAGTAATTAAATTTATTTATAACAATATCGATATAAGTAATTTTGATATTACAAATTATTCTCAAATTTGCTTTGCATTATTTACCAGCTATAATGAAAAAGATTACGATATTTTCTACAGTCTTCTTTCAAAAAAGAATAAAGAAAAATCGAAAACAATTTTTCAGGCATATAAAAATCAGTACGAATTTCAGACAGTATTAAAGGGTTTTTTCAGGGGAGAATACAGAGAAACAATCAATCAATTAGAGATTGTAAAGAAAAACACCTTTCTCAAAAATTACATTTTCTTTATAGATGCTCTTATTTTGTATTGTTATAATTTATTGAACCTACCTCACAAGACTTTATTTCTGCTTACAAACGGAGCATACAGTGTTTCGAAAACAAGAGGCCTGATATTAAAGCTTGAAGCTTATCTGCTATTAAAAGACGTGAAATACTCTTCTGGAGTTATAAAAGAATTGAATGCATTAAATGTTTCTAACTTTACTCTTTTAAACCAAGCAAGGATATTTTTCTTTGAGTCTTACATGCATTTCCTTAAAAATGATTTGCAAAAATTTAAGACTACATTCACGGCTTTCATTAAGTTATGCAAGGAATGCGAGTTTGATAATTATATCATTTTCAGAAGTAAGACACAAAGATTTTCAGACACATTCAGGTATGCTTTAAGAAATAATATTGAGGTAGGTTATCTTAAAAATATATTTGTAAAAGAAGATATTAATTTTAAAATAGATGATAATCTTCTGGTAGATATAAAAGTAAGATTTCTTGATAACAATAAAATTTATATTAATAACACCGAGCTTGAAGATTCATTATGGGAGCGTCCGCGTTCAAAATTAATTTTTCTTTATTTCCTTTTGCAAACGGCTGGGAGAAAAGAAATTACAAAGGAAAAAATAATGGATGATATTTTTGCCGATACCCGAAGCGCAAATCTTGTTGCCGTTATAGATGTTGAAATAAACAAAGTTCGTAAAGTACTTCAATCATTTCTTGGAAATCTATTTGGAGGATTTAAAGATAGGGATGTTCTTTTCATCAAAGATAAAAAATATAATTTAGTATCAGATGTATTTAAACTTAATATAGAATTTGATGTAGATAATTTCAGGAAACTTACTGAAAATAAAGATATCTATGAAAACATTAAAGCTTTTGATTTCTACAATAATAATTTTCTTGAAGATTATTATTTCAATTGGGTTGAAAGTATAAGAGATAATTTGCAGTCAATTTATTTTAACAACTCGAATAAACTTGTAAAACATTTTGAGAAATTAAATAATGAGACCCGTGTATCTGAAATTCTTGAAAAATTGTTTTCACTTGATTCTACCGATGAAGAAACCGTATTGCGATTGCTAAAAATATATAAAGATGCAAAAAATAAACGAAGCTACAAAGCTACTTATAAGAAATATGAGAAGACTGTTAAAGATGAATTAGAAGGTGAGCCGGATGCAAAAGTTACTCAATTCTATAAGTTGAATGCTTTTTAATCCAATTGAATTAATATAGAAATTTCAGCTTCAGAACCTTTTTCTATAATGGATTTGCGTATACCTTTCAAGCTGCCGCTTCCTTTGAATGAACTGAACTTGCCTGTTCCGTTATCTACAACAACTTTGCCTTCGAATTTGTACTCTGCTACGTTGTAGGTTGTTCTACCAGTTCCTTTTAAAGTAAGCATGCTGTTATCTTCAGATGTAAGAGTATAGTAAACTAAAAAATCTCCTGATCCGCTTGTGTAATCCGTATTAAAGGTAGACTTTAATTGAACAGTCTCTGAATTTATTTCTGCAGTACCAATTCCTTCGGCAGAAGCTAAAATATGTCCCGGCTTATCTGTAACTACAAAAGATTCTGAGCGTGTCAATTTGTATTTTATTTTTATATCCAAATTTTTATCCTGTGAAAAGATATTGGTAACAGCAAGCAAAAGTAAAAGTGCTAATAACTTTTTCATAGCTTTTTTTCTAATATATCAAAACCCCAAGCGATTTAAAATACTGTATGTCTGAACTAATTGGAGTAATAGGAGATATTCACGGATGCTATCTTACATTCTCATCACTTTATAATGAACTTATTAAATACACTGATGAAGTTTATACCGTCGGAGATTTAATCGATAGAGGAAAAAAATCCAAAGATGTAATTGACTTCATTATAGAAAATAATATTAAGAATATAAGAGGGAATCACGAAGATGTTTTAATGAAGGCGTTCGATGCAGTTGATAATTCGGAAAACAGCCTTATAGAAATTTATAAACATCATTTTAAAATCGGAGGGGAAACAACTTTTGAATCATACAGTGGGGGAAAAAAACCATTTCTCCTTTCTGATTATAAAACTGCTGTAGAAGATACAGGACATATAGAATTTATGCGCGAGCTGCCTGTAATGATTGAGCTGCCTAAAATTGTAATCTCTCATGCGGGAATAATAAAAAATGCAACGATGCAAGATATTATATGGAATCGCACAAAGCCACTTCTTAAAATGGAGAAACTTCAAATCATCGGACACACTCCGCAGGATGAAGTTCTATACGAAAAAAACTGGTACATGAATATAGATACAGGATGCGTATATGGAAACAAATTGACTGCAGTTGTTTTGAACAAAAACACCGCCGAAGTTGACCATATTTTGCAGCTCGAAAACATAGATGTAAGCGAGTAAAAATATTCTCAAAAATCTGCAAATTCCTGCAATAAATAACTATTCTTACATTGATTACCCTCTGCAAAATTAGTATTTTCCATAATTCCAATAGGGGTTATAGCTTAGTCTGGTAAAGCGTTTCGTTCGCAATGAAAAGAGCGCCGGTTCGACTCCGGCTAACTCCACTAACCACCAATTCAAAATAATTATAAAGAAAGCGTTAAAAATTAATGGCTAACGAAAAAATTGTTCCCGTAAATATTGAAGATGAAATGAAGTCATCTTACATAGATTACTCTATGTCTGTTATTGTTGCGCGTGCGCTGCCCGATGTAAGAGACGGATTAAAGCCCGTTCATAGAAGAGTTTTGTATGGCATGAATGAACTAGGACTTGCTGCAAATCGCGCTTACAAAAAATCTGCGAGAATTGTCGGTGAAGTTCTCGGTAAGTATCACCCCCACGGTGATAAGGCTGTATATGATACGATGGTTCGTATGGTGCAGGAATTTTCTCTGCGTTATCCTCTTGTTGACGGACAGGGTAATTTCGGTTCTGTCGATGGTGACTCTCCTGCAGCTATGAGATATACTGAAGCAAGACTTTCAAAAATTGCAGAGACAATATTAGAAGATTTAGAAAAAAATACAGTAGATTTTACTTCCAACTTTGATGATACATTAAAAGAGCCTACAGTAATGCCATCCGTTCTACCAAATTTACTTGTGAATGGTTCAAGCGGAATTGCAGTTGGTATGGCTACGAATATTCCTCCACATAATTTAACAGAGATAGTTGACGGATTAA
>JBBRQV010000240.1:0-3605 GCA_038225955.1 Ignavibacteria bacterium
GAGCAATATGATAAATCACTGGAAAATATGAGCAAGGTAAGCAACGATATTTTTCTCATTAAGTATGATGTAAAAAATATTAGCCTCAAATGCTGTTATGAACTGGATTACTTCGATAATGCTTTCGAGATAATAGATTCGTACAAACATTTTCTCTCAAATAATAACAAAGTGACGGAAGAGAGAGAAATCTGGCATTATAATTTTATTTCATTTACAAATAAACTTTTGAAAATAAAACTCGCACCGCAAAATGAAAGAGGATTTATGGTGAAAGAATTTATTAAGAAATTTAACGAAACAGAGAAAATCTCCAGCCGGACCTGGCTTCAAATGAAAATTGAAGCCATTCAGAATTACAAACCTGCCCATTTATAGATTCATCTACTCAAATTAATCACTAATTATTAACGACTTAAAGGCGATGCCTTGACAATATCAATAATTATCTGGATATTTGTATAGATATTAAATGTATATACATTAAATGTTGGCGCAACTTTTTAATATCGGAACAGGTTATCACTTTTGAAACAAAAATAACGACAATGAAAATTGAAGATGAAATTCAACAGAAAGGTTTTGAAACAGAATTGAATAAGATGATAATAAATGTTTCGTTTACGGCTAACTGGCTTAATCTAAGATTTGCGCAATCGCTGAAGCATTATGATATATCTCTGCAGCAGTTTAATGTGCTTAGAATATTAAGAGGACAGAAGGGAAATCCCGCAACGGTGAATATGATAACAGACAGAATGCTGGATAAAAATTCAAACGCCTCAAGATTAATTGATAAGCTGAAACTAAAAGAGCTTGTTGAAAGAAGAGAGTGTCCGAACGATAGAAGAGCAGTAGATGTATTGATAACCGAAAAAGGTTTATTGCTTCTTCTCGAAATAGACAAAGAATTAAACAACATGGAGAAAAAGATGCAGGTATTAAGTGAAGATGAATTGAAAACAATGAATGACTTACTGGATAAGTTTAGAACGGAAGTTCAAAATTTAGAATCAAAATAAAATTAAACTTAAAAATTTTAAAATAAACTTAATAAAGAAACCAAAATGAAAAATCTCGCACTCGCACTTACTTTTTTAACGCTTACAGCATTTGTTTTAATAGGCTGCGGTAAAACAGAAACAAATACAAAGACAGGTGAAAAAGTTACTACAACAGAAACATCTAAACAAAATCTCGCAGGTTCAAAAGAATTAAAAGTTGATGCAGCTACAAGTGAAGTTTTATGGCATGCAGAAAAAGTTGTTGGCCAGCATGATGGAAACGTTAAAGTAAAACAGGGTATAATAAATGTAAAAGACGGAAAGATAGTCGGGGGAACAGTTGAAATTGATTTGACTACACTTGACAATACAGACTTAACAGATGCAGATTCAAAAGGAAAATTAGTTAATCATTTAAAATCTGAAGATTTTTTTGACGTTGCAAAATTCCCAACATCAAAACTTGAACTTACTGAAATAACATCTATACAAAATGCAGCCACAGGTCAGCCGAACTACAGTGTAAAAGGTAACTTAACAATAAGAGGCGTAACAAAAGGGATTACTTTCCCTGCAACATTAAACGTATCTGATGCAAAAGTTACAGGTGATGCAAAATTTGATATAGATAGAACAGAGTTTGGTTTGAAATATGGCTCAGGAAAATTCTTTGAAGGTTTAGGTGATAAGATGATTAAAGATAACTTTACAATGAAATTTAAAATTAACGCAGGTAACTAATCTGCAACGCTAAGAAAAATGAAAAACATAATAGATATTTCGAAGATCACGAACCGGTACACTTATGAAGATTATAAGAATTTATCGGAAGAATTAGTCGAGCAAAAAAGAACTACAGGTCTCTCGCATACTGACGCTCTGATAGAATATACAAAGCTAAATTATTTCAGAATGACAAGAGTCGATAAAACAATGGTTGTAAAGCACGATGTGAAAGAAGCGATTGAATCAATCAAAGAAAAAAAATACTGGGTGCTTATTACTGAAGCTTGGTGCGGAGACGCTGCTCAGATAGTGCCGATTGTAGGAAGGCTTGCAGAGCTGAATAAAAACATTGAGCTGATGATTATATTAAGAGATGAAAATCCTGAACTGATGGATAGGTATTTGACGAACGGAGGCAAATCAATTCCAATACTGTTTTCTTTAAATGAAAATTATGAAGAAGAATGGCACTGGGGACCAAGACCTCGTCCTGCGCAATCGATGGTAATTGAGAATAAAGAAACTCACGCGTTAAGTCATGATGAAGTTAAGAAAAATGTTCAGCTATGGTATGCAGAGGATAAGACGAATACTACGCAGCAGGAAATATTGAAATTAATAAACCGTACTTTCTTAAATACACACTATACATCACTTGATGTGAAGCAAGAAGCCGGTCTTATTATATAAAGAAAAATTAAAAAGATAAAATATATGTCAAACATTATTGTAAAAGCAAATGAAAGAGGCACAGCAGATCACGGCTGGCTAAACGCAAGGCATACATTCAGCTTTGCAGGATATTACAATCCCGAACGCGTTCACTTCGGAATGCTCCGCGTATTCAACGATGATATCGTTGCTGCAGGAATGGGATTCGGTATGCATCCACATGACAATATGGAAATTGTAACGATTCCTATAAAAGGAGAATTGGAACATAAGGATAGTGAAGGTCATCATGGAGTAATAACTGAAGGTGAAGTTCAGGTAATGTCAGCCGGTTCGGGACTTGAGCACTCTGAATTCAACCACTCGAAAGAGAACGAAGTAAATTTAATGCAGATATGGGTTTTCCCTCGTGAGAGAGATATAAAACCAAGATATGACCAGAAAGCTTTTGATGAAGCAGGAAGAAAAAATAAATTTCAGGTTGTCGCATCCCCTGAAAAAGATAACGGCTCACTATGGCTGAACCAAAATGTGTATTTTAATTTAGGAAATTTTGATGCAGGACATACTGCTAAGTATGAAAGAAAATTGAAAAATAACGGCTTGTGGATTTTTGTAATCGAAGGCGCAGCAGAAGTAAACGGTGAAAAACTTGAAAGAAGAGACTCGATAGGACTAACAGATGAAGATGCAGCGGAGTTTAAATTTTCGAAAGACTCGAAAATATTAATAATAGATGTACCAATGAATTAATTGAGTACATTAATGAGTGAAGAAGAGAGTTACTCCGGAATTTTCGGGAGTGGAAATCCGGAGTTAAGTTTTACAAAATAAAAATTATGGAAAAAAAATATATTGTACCCGCACAAACAAGAATAGGGCACGTACATTTAAAAGTTTCAGATTTAGAACGCTCGTTAAAGTTTTATCGCGACTTACTTGGCTTTGAACTTACAACTATGTACGGCGACCAGGCAGCGTTTATTTCTGCCGGAGGTTATCATCATCATATAGGATTAAACACATGGCATAGCAAAGGAATGTCGCCTGCACCTGTAAACGCTGCAGGCTTATATCATACAGCAATATTGTACCCAACAAGAAAAGATCTCGCAATAATTGTTGAACGATTATTGAAAGCAAATTATCCGCTAAGAGGCGCAAGCGACCACGGAGTATCAGAGGCAATTTATTTAAATGACC
>JBBRQV010000241.1:0-3587 GCA_038225955.1 Ignavibacteria bacterium
CCTAACCCGTTTAATCCCACTACAAAAATAAAATTTGATTTGCCGCAGAAGGGAAGCAATAACATTCCCGTGAAAATAATTATCTTCGATATTCTTGGAAGAAAAATGGAAACTTTATTGGATGAAAATTTAACGGCAGGAGTACACGAAGTTAACTGGAATGCATCACGCTATGCAGCGGGAGTATATTTCTATATGCTTCTTACAGATGGGATAAAAGAAACTAAAAAAATAGTTTTAATAAAATAGCTCAATATGAAAAAGTATTTATTTGCAGTAATTATTTTTTGTTGCTCAACCCTTTCCGCCCAGCCGGGGTGGGTTTATTTGAATCCAACGCCGACTGCAAGCAGCCTTACGGATTTAACTATGTTCACCGAAACCTCAGGAATATGCCGCGGAAGCAATAGCATATTTAAAACAAATAATGGCGGAACGACTTGGACGGAATATAATCTTGCAAACTCTGAAATGTATATAACAGGTTTCAGTATGGTTGATAGTTCTTCAGGATATATAGGTACGGGTCCCGGAAATATTCTGAGAACAACCAATGGAGGCATTAATTGGAATTTTGTTTCTCAGGTTTCTTATAGCTACAGAGTAAAATTTATTTCGTTAAGTACGGGATTCCTTTTAGGTAGAGGTGATAATGTAAGAGGAAAAATTTTTAAAACAACAAACAGCGGTTTAAACTGGAGAGAAAATTTTTTAGATGAGAATATAAGTCTTAATGATTTGTGTTTTGTTTCATCTTATATAGGTTTTGCAACGGGCACATATTATTTTCCAAATGGCGCAACATCTGCAAAAATATTAAAAACCACAAACGCAGGTGAATCATGGGACACTATTCCCAATAGCCTTAATCTATCTCCACATAAAATATTTTTTTTAAATGAGAATACAGGTTTTATATCCGGACAAGTTGCGTCCGGCAATAGAATTTTGAGAACAACTAACGGGGGTTTAAGCTGGGGAGATACTTTAAAATATAATTTATATGATATAAGATTTTCAGACGCAAACACGGGGTATTTTATCAATGGTGATAGTATATTGGGCAGAACAACTAACGCCGGAATGAACTGGTCAATTTCTAAAATCAGAAATTCTACAATAAATTATTACACATATCCAAACTCCATTTATTTTCAAAATCAAACAACTGCAATTTGTATAGGTTCATTAGGATTGAATTTAAAAACTACCGATAACGGAAATACATGGATAAATTATAACAATTCATTTACAATGGATGAACTTGACGATATAATATTTAAAGATGCTAATACAGGTTTTGCTATGGGATTTACAAAAAATATTTTTAAAACAACTAACGCAGGTGTAAATTGGGAAACGTTTCCAGTGGGAAACAATAATACAGCATTTGGAGCAATGGCTTTTGCAGGTGGAAATACATGGTTTCTTACAGATTACTTTGATAATACTATGTACAAAACAACTAACGATGGATTAAACTGGAATATGTTTCTGCCAGGATTTGGCGGAGTAACAGCTTTGCAATTTTTAAACGAGAATACCGGGTTCGGAGTATGTAAGTATAATACATTTGTTAAAACTACAAATGGCGGTTTAAACTGGTTTAAAAATACAAATATTGGCAGTCAAAATTTCACTGTAAATTTTATTGATGAAAATACCGGCTACGTTGGAGGTGAATGGAAATTAAGAAAAACTACAAATGGTGGTGTAACTTTTGATACAATACCCCAAAGCATAATATACGGAGCATGGGATATGAAGTTTGTTAGCCGTGATATTTTGTTTGTTTCAGGAGCTTCAGAAAATATGGGTAGCGCAATATGGAAATCAACAAACGGAGGGGATAATTGGGCACCCTATTACTTACCCGCCAGCAACTATTTGAGCGGACCTCTCAGGTTTCCAAATGCAAATACAGGATATGTGTGTAATCATTATGGCGAACAATTTAAAACTACAAACGCCGGCGACAACTGGTTTCAGATAAAAGCCCCGGATGGCGGGACTTTATATGGCATGAATTTTATAAATTCAGAAACAGGATACATTGTCGGAGATCATGGCATTATTGCAAAAACCACAAACGGAGGAAACTCTACCTTTATAAATAATCCCAACGAAGAAGTTGTAAATAGTTTTTCTCTTTACCAAAATTATCCAAACCCCTTTAATCCATCTACAAAAATAAAATTTGATTTGCCACAGAATGGCAGCAACAACATTCCTGTAAAAATAATCATATTCGATATTCTTGGGAGGGAAATGGAAACTTTGCTTGACGAAAAATTGACAGCTGGTGTTCATGAGGTAAACTGGAACGCATCTAAGTACGCAGCAGGAGTATATTTCTACATGCTGCTTACGGATGGAATTAAGGAAACAAAAAAAATGATTTTAGTAAAGTAGTAACCCGGTTAAATAAGAAATCCTTTGCGAAAAATTTTTGCAAAGGATTTTCTTTTTTAAGAAATAAAATTTTTTAATAAGATAACTGAAACGGCACTTTTATTGTGAAGACAATATTTCTGCCGATATTGTTTGCATAGTAAGTTTGCCCGTTATACACTGCTGAAAGAGTTTTTATTCTCGACATAAAATCCACATACGTTTTATCAAATAAATTATTTGCGGCAATTGTTATGTTGAATAATTCTTTCTCAAACTTCAAATCACAGCCAAAGCCTAGATTAAAAAGCACATAAGAAGGAGTAGGATTTTCATTTTCACCAAGTCGGGTTTTTTCCAATGAAGCATTTGCAGAGAATTCAAAGTAAGGATTATAAAAAACATTCCAGTTTTTTAACTCAATGTGAGCGCTTGTCGTAACTCTATCAGACGGAATCAAAGGTAGGTTTGCGCCATCGTTCCTCGTTGCAATCACGGTAGAGTACGTCTCTCTTAATGCCAGCCATTTAGTAGGCTGAATTGTTAAATCTGCTTCGAGTCCTTTCAATGTGGCATCAGATTGGTAATACTTGTAAACCGGATAACCTCTGTAAGTATCGTTAGTCAATCCTAGATAAATGTAATTGTTAATGCGATTATTATAAGCAGAGAAATCCAGAGAAACATATTTGCTATCAAGCACAAATCCAATATCTCCTTCAAGACTCTGCTCATTCTTAAAATCTTTATTTCCTATTTCGTATTGAAATGTTCCTTCGTGCAAGCCGTTTGAAGTAAGCTCTGCTAGGTTAGGAGCGCGAAAGCCTGTTGAAAGATTTGCCTTAACAAGAAAATTTTTGTTGAATCTGTATGTCGCCCCGGCAGAGCCGTTTACTGAGTTATAAGTTAAATCCAGTGGTGGAAAATAATTAGCAGAATCACTCTTGCCGAACTCGTATGTTTTCACTTTAAACAAATCAAATCGCGCTCCCGCTTCAAATCCAAATTTATTTTTTTGATATCTCAAGATACTTGTAACCGCTCCCGACGAAACATCAGCGTCAGGAATTAATCTTCGCTGGCCATCGTTTACATTTGACTGCAAAAACTCCTGCGTGCCTACAGTTAAATCAAAATCTTTTTTGAACGTATAATTCCAGCTTGCATCAAGAGAGTATGTGTTTAAAATCATGTCC
>JBBRQV010000242.1:0-3556 GCA_038225955.1 Ignavibacteria bacterium
AATATTTATACTATATAGAAGCCTAAGTTACCTGATTATTCAGTACAGGCAGCTTTACTTTGCGGATATAAGTGCGTTTTTGCTTTTCAGCACGTTCAGCTATATTTTTCTTCAAAGTCTTCATATTCTCTTCAACTTTCGGAGATGTCTTCTCTTCTTTCACATCGGGATATTCGTAAACGTTATACTTAAAGTTTCTCAAGACGATTTTATCTTCGTCCTGCGAGACAACGTAGTTCGGAAGAATCGGAATTTTTCCACCGCCGCCCGGAGCATCGATTACAAAATGCGGAACTGCAAGTCCTGAAATATGACCGCGAAGATTATCCATTATTTCAATTCCTTTACTGATAGGTGTTCTGAAATGGTTAGCTCCTTTTGTAAGGTCAGCCATGTATATATAGTATGGACGGACTCTCATTGCAAGCAAGCCTTTCATTAAATCACGCATCACAACAGGGTCATCGTTAACACCT
Organism: Ignavibacteria bacterium; assembly: GCA_038225955.1. Classification (GTDB taxonomy): domain Bacteria; phylum Bacteroidota; class Ignavibacteria; order Tepidaquicellales; family Tepidaquicellaceae; genus JAFDZO01. The sequence continues at coordinate 477 of JBBRQV010000242.1, forward strand.
TTCATCAATACACATTGATTACCAACAGGAATACCTGCATCGGCAAGCATACCGCATGCGCGTTTGCTTTCCTCTGTTATTTCCCACGGATGATTGAAGTGCGTATTGCAATAAATCGGATGATATTTTTTAAGCATATTACAAAGCTTCTCCGTTATTCTCTGTGGAAGAACGCAAGGCATCTTCGAACCGAGACGGATAACCTGAATATGTTTTATTGTACGAAGACGAATAAGAATCTTTTCGAGCATTTCATCTGTAAGCATCAAAGGATCGCCGCCTGATAAAATGACATCGGAAATTTCCGTATGCTCTTCGAGATATTTGAAAGCTGCTTCAAGCCCCTTCATAGAGATTTTGCTTGAGTCACCGACTTTTCTTTTTCTTGTGCAGAATCTGCAGTATAAACCGCATTGAGAGTTTACGAGAAATAAAGCTCTATCTGGATATCTGTGTGTGATATTCGGAACAGGACTCATGCCATCTTCACCCAGCGGGTCTTCAGGCGAATCAATATCTTCTAACTCTGCTTCATCAGGGACACACTGCAACCATATAGGGTCACCGGGATATCTTATCAATGATAGATAGTAAGGATTTATTCTTGCTTGAAAGAAATCATCCAAACGCTCTGCTACATCTTTTTTTATACCGAACTTCTCAACTAGCTGGTCCGGTGTATGAACACTCTGTCTGATCATTTGCTGCCAGAGTTCCATTTGTTCTCCTTTTTTGGTTTGTCTTCACAGCAACGCTGCTGTGAATGAAAGAAAATAATTTTTCTTAATTAAATTTCTTTCTTGTAAAACTTTTCTTCCTCTAATAAACTAATCGAGGTACTTTGAATAAATTACAAGCGAGTCGTTTTTTTTGTAAAAATGCTCAAGCTCGACTGCCTTCTTGTAATTATTTTTCTCGTAAAACTTTCTTTCTTTCTCGTATGAAGGCTTGCCCGATGTTTCAATTAAAACAAGGTAGCCGCCTTTAGACTTAATGTGATTTTCAATGTAAAGAACTAATTTGCTTCCTATTCCTCTGGATTGAATCTTCGGATTCACTGCAATCCAGTATAAGTCATATGTTCCTTCTGTTAACGGTCTCGGTCCTATGCAGATGTATCCGTTTAAATCATTTTTACTATCTTCATTCTCATCAACAAATATTTCGTAATCTCTTTGCTCAGGGTTATTCAGATACACATCTAAAAGTTCAAGAGCAATAGTTACTTCATCATCGGAAAAATTATTCGTATCTATTAAAATATTTTTTATCTTGTCTCTGTCGTCTTGTATAAGAGCTCTTATCATTCAAAAGGTTTAATGCAAAACATTTAATGCTTTGTCTAATTTACTTTTCGGAGTAATTAATTCCCCATCGCTCGCATGAATATTTTATTACATTTTGTATCAGCTGCTCATAAGTCCATCCGTATGCTTTCGCGCTTCTTGTAAATCCTGTATCCTCATCAACATCAGAGGCAATATCAGGATTTGGATTTAATTCAAGCACGTATGGTACACCATCTTTAACTCTGAAATCTACTCGCGCATAATCAGTCGCGCCGATAATTCTGTAAACTTTTTTTGCAGTAGCTTTTATTCTTTCTTCAAGCTCAGGTGAAAGATTCTGCGCAGGGCATACTGCCTTCGTACCCGAGAACTCAACTGTCTTGTACATCCATTTGCTGTTATAGCTTACTATCTTCGGAAAATCAGCCGGTAGCGCGCTGAAATCAATTTCTGAAATAGGAAACACAATCAATTCATCTTCGCTGTTATTTTTCACATTGCCGACTACACTTACGTTTATTTCTCTGCCGTCAATGAACTGCTCTATTAAAGCAGGCTGTTTATATTCATCAATGATATGCTGTATTCTTTCCTGCAGTTCTTTTTCATCGTTTACAATCGATTTATTTTCAATTCCTATGCTTGCATCTTCTCTCGAAGGTTTTACAATCAAAGGAAATTTATCTTTCACTTTATCGTAGCCGTTCTCTTTGAACTTGCTTGCATCTGAACATACATAATGAGCAGATGTCGGGATATCATAGTAATGTAAAATTTCTTTTACGCGCGATTTGTTCAACGCAAGTCCGAGCGTATTAGCTGTATTCCCTGTATAAGGAATTTTCAATATTTCAAAGAGCGCTGCAACATTCATTTCCTGCGTTGGGTCGCCGTCAAGCGATTCACACAGATTAAAAATTATATCGGGTCTATCTGTTTGTAACTCATCTATTAACTTATGCACATCTAAAGCAACGGGAACAATTTTTGTTTCATGCCCTGTCGGAGCTAAGGCGCGCTGTACTGACTTAACTTCATCAAGCACACCGTACTCACTCATGTCAATCGCTTCTTCAACAGCATCCATTTCTTCATCATTGTAAATCGTATTCGTAGCGTATTGAACAGGGTCGTTAAAAATTATACTTATCTTCATCTATATTTACTTCTGCTCCTTCGCATATCTCTTGACAGCTTCATTAATAACAGCGTTTATCATTGTATTGTAATCCATTCCCGCTACTCTTGCAGCCTTTGGATAACATGAGTTATCGGCAGGATCAGGTAAAATTCCGGGTAAAGGATTTATTTCAATTATATTAGGAATGCCGTTGCTGTCCAATCGTACATCCATTCTTGCCCAGTCGCGAAGTCTCAATGCTTTGAAAGCATCTTTGCAAACTTTCTCAATCGCTTTATATAATTCATCGGAAACATCTGCAGGGCATCTGAAAATATCTAATTGATTCTCGCGTGTATCGAAGAACCATTTTACTTCGTATGAATAAATTTTATTGAAGTCATTCGGTACTGCATCAAGATTTATTTCAACTATCGGAAGGACACGAACATCGTTTCCATTACCCATTAAAGCTACGGTGAACTCTTTGCCTGTCAGAAAACTTTCAACAAGAGCAGGCTGGTCATAGCAGTCTTTTATTCTGGTAATTTCGCTTTTAAGTTCTTCTATGTTATTAGCAACAGATGAATTAAAAATTCCTTTTGATGAGCCTTCATGTAACGGCTTAACAAATCTTGGATAAGTTAAATCATTCGGAACATCATTTATGT
>JBBRQV010000243.1:0-3547 GCA_038225955.1 Ignavibacteria bacterium
CTGTGTACCTCCTGCGCTCGCGGCAATCGCAGCCATTTGTATGAAGTGGGCAAAGGCGATTTCCTCAAAGGCGGACTGGCAGGGTTTGGCGCGGCGAGCTTTGGTGGCTGGCTCTTGGCAACAATGAGCGGCTTCGGCTTTTTCTTTTTTTGGTTTTGCTTCTAAAAGAGAATACTCATCTTTATACTTTCTAATTGATTCCAATGTAAAATTTAAATGAACCCCTAATACGGATAATTCAAAATCAAAGTTCGTGACTTTACTATCAGCAATTTTATCATGGAACAACTGTGCAGATTTTTCTAAATCCTCGGCACCTATATATTTTGCCTCTTCGGATAAAGTCAGCAGCCGTGATTTTATGTGCTCATTATCATTAACCAGATACATTGCTTTAACATCTTTTACAAAGCTTACATAATCGTTTTCAAAATTTACTAATATTTCATTGTATGTATTTATATTATCGTATGCGTTCTTAAGTCCTATTTTAAAATCTATTCCTCTTAAATTCTTAAATTTTATTTCGTTTTCGCCCGGAGATTCTTTTTTTATTTCGCTTTTTATTTCTTCCTTTGCTTCTTCCATTTTTTGTTTTACATCATCTTTGAATATAACTTCCGCTTCTTTTTTATCAAAATTGTATTCCGTATTATTTCCATCTGCTTTTTCCTGCGTCTTAGCAACCCTTTTTTCCTGCTTCTTTATCGTTTCATCTTTCGTTTTTAATTCTTCTTTTAGCAAATTCATTTCCTCCCATAGGAGTTCGTTTGCTTTCTTGGCATCTATTAACTCATTAACCTTGGAATTGTATTCCGTAACTTGCTTGTTTAGCTCAATCTCATTGGATTTTATTTCTGTTCTATCTTTCCCGTAAAATACAAATTTATAACCTGAATCGCTTGTCTCGCGTGAAACATGAAAACTAAAATAAAAAGACTTTCCTCCCTTATTTTTTTGTTTTAATACTATTTCCTGATTGGAATTATTGAAAAACTCAAACTGAAAATTTTGCCAGTTAGTATTCTCAAAAATATCATCAAAGTATTTGCCGGCAAGTCCTGACTTATCAGTTGCAACTGCTCGGTAATAATTTTCGTTAGCCGATAAAAATTTCCCGTCTGCATTTGTCTCGAAAACAATTGCGGCTCTATTGAACTTTGAAGTTAATGTTTTGAAATCCTTCATTGCAGATGTGAATAGCTCGTTAAGATTATCGTACGAACTTGCCTTATCTTTGAAGACAGTCTCTGCCTGCGTAAGCTGATTTGAAACTAAAGCTAAACTCTGTGAAAGCTTTGATATTTCCGATATGGATTTTTCAGAGTGCTGACTTGATGAAAAATGAACTAATATTATATCGGCGAGTAACTGAGAGAATAATTTCAACGTCTCATTGCATTTATCATCCTGCGAAAATAAAATTACTTCACCGAATTTTTTTTCAATTGAATTAATATCGGAGGCAACAATAAAGTCTGAGGTAATAAAATCTTTTGCGAAGTAATCTTTATTCTGGAAAATAATACTCATAGCAATCTGTTCGACGGGACGCTCAAGTGAAAAGGAATATATTATCTTTTCTATAAAATCTTTTGTATCGGTATTGTAAAACTCAGGTGTGAAAATATTTTTAATAAACTTATATAATCCTGCCTGAATGTATTCATTTGTATAATCGATAATGGTACCTTCAATATCTACTAAGTATTTATTTGCATCAAATGAACCTTTGCCTGACTCGCGTACTATTTTTTCTGTGCTGCTGTGTTTTAATTTGTAAACTATTGAATAATATGGTGAGCCTGTAGAAATGAAAGGAACATCATTAACTTCAGTTATATCTTTCAGGTTAGAAAGATTTTCACGGATACCTAAAACATTTTTATAATTAGGAGAAATATATTCAATTCTTTTTTCCTGTAGATCTGTTATTCTGAAAAACACAACATCTCCATTATTAACAATTCCTTCTAAAGGGGATAAAGTATAGTTTTCACTTTTTATCTCAACTTTATCTTTATCCTTTTTTTGTTTCTTTTTCTTTCCAAGTTCTTTTACTGATTCTTTTAATTCTTTTTTGCTTAAGGGCTCTTTAAGAACAGCTCTTACATAAAAATTATCTTTGAGATTTGTTAATAGATCGGAAGACTTATCCTCGGTGAGAATAATAAAAGGAATATTGTTGTAGTCTCTTAATACTTTATGAATATTAGGATTTTTTTCCCAATAAGGCAAATCGATTATCAGTAAATCAAAACTATTCAGCTCAACATCAAGATTTTCAAATGAAGTTGATTTTATTATTTTATAATCTTTATACAAAATATAGTCGACTATATTAAGTAAAGATATATCCTGACTTAAAGCGAGTATTTTCAATTTGCGGATAGGTTTAATACCTTAAAATACAAATTAAAGTTGATTGTGATAAGGGAAAAAGTAAAGAAGAAATGTGTACCGGAGGAGGGACTTGAACCCCCGACCTGCGGATTATGATTCCGACGCTCTAACCACCTGAGCTACTCCGGCAGAATTAATAAGATACTCAATTTATAAAAATTTCTCAAGGGCGAAATTATGCAATGAATGTCGTTTTTTATTCAATTATTTTAAAATTACAACTATACCCCGATAATTGTCAGATACAGATAAAATAGATAAATTAATAAAAAGAGCTATTTCCGTTATCGATAGCTCTCCTGATGTTGCCCTAGACACGCTTGAAAGAGCGCTGAAAATTGCAAAAAATGTAAAGTATTCTCTAGGTGAGGCCTCCGCTCTTTACCAGTTAGGGAGAGTATTTGTCGTACTTGGTAATTATAAGGAGAGTATAGAAAATTTGAAATGTGCTCTGACTATTTACGAAACCTTGGATGATAAGGAAGCGCGAATAAATATTCTAAGTCTTATCGGAATGAATAACAGTTATCTTGGGAATTATAAAGAGTCTTTAAGTAAGTTTGAGTTGAGTTTATCATTAGCTTACGAATTGAAGAATGAAAGTATTGTAGGCAAAATTTTAAATAACATTGCAGGAGTTTATTACTCAAAGGATGATTTCAAGTCCGCAGAAAAATATTATCTGATGTCTTTGCCAATAAAAGAAAAATTAGAGGATGTAAAAGGTCTTGGCGCTTGTTATACAAATCTCGCAATTGTAAATTCTTCAATGAAAAAAATACCGGAAGCTTATGATTACGTAAACAAGGCAATCGAAATAAAAAAGAATTTCAGCGATAATTATAAAGATGAAGGAAGCCTTGCCTTTGCACAGAATATCGTAGGATTGCTGAAACGACAGGAAAAAAAATATTTAGAAGCTCTTAAAATATTTGAAGAAGTACTGGACATATACTTAAAACAAAATAATTTACTCATGCTTTGCGAGACATATATATTGATAGCTACAACATATCTTGAGATTAATGATGCTTCAAATGCTTTAAAAACTTTGAATGCAGGAGAGCAGTTTGCTAAAGATATAAACGCACCAAGAATAACAGAAGAGTTTAAGCTTTTATATAAAAGAATAAATGAAATGAAA
>JBBRQV010000244.1:0-3547 GCA_038225955.1 Ignavibacteria bacterium
ATATTTAATTATAAAAAAAATGCCATCCGAAGATGGCATGATATACTAAAATCTTATTTAGCTGTAAAATTATTTACCAAGAGCATCATTAATTGCTTTTATCACATTATCAGAGCTGTCTGTAATATCTAACTCGGTAATGATAGCTTTAGAATCTCCGCTTACTATCAGTACTTTACCGACTTCAGTTTTGCTTGTTACTGCTGCAGTGATTCCGTACTTATCCATTTCGGTGGCCGAGCTTGCCTTTGTTTTATCATCAGTCATATCATTTGTGACAAATACTATATCGGAAGAACCTGAATACTTAGGAAGTACATCTGCTCCCCATCTGTTTAAGTTATCAATGCAAGCCTGACAAGTCATAGAGCCTTGCATTACCATAATAACTTTTGGAGTCGACTGAGCATTACCTGCTTTAGCAAACATAAATAAAAATAAAAGAACAAAAGAAAAACTAATTGCTGTGATTTTTCTCATAGAGAATTTGGGGTTTAATTGATTTGTTTTTAATAACAAATGAAACAAATATTAGTTTACACTTACATTTACCGGTGCAGTTGTAACTGTATTTTCAGTTTGTGTTTCACCTGATTTATCCTCAAATAATATTCCAAAAGGAATAATAACACCATAGGCGATAACTAATACAATAGGAGCAATAACCGTTGGAAGAAAACCATCAACTGAATTTGCATTCATAAAAAAATAACCAACCAGCATCACTGCAATACCTAAACCAATTATCATATAATTCTTATTTGTAAGGCGTATATGAAGATGCTCTATTTTTTTTACAGTCTTTTTACCTTTTACAGGTGTTTTAGCTTTTGCCATATATTAATTTAAAGTAACAAAATTTACGTTTTATAATTTATTTATAACAGATTAAATAATCTATATACGAATTAATCTACTATTTTGCCTTTGCAAGCTCATCATAAAAATAAGCTACGCTTAAAATTCCTCTCTGAAAATTTTTCAAATTCATATGTTCATCGGGAGAGTGCGCATTTTCATCGGGTAAACCAAAACCTAATAATACTGTATCAGAGCCAAGTATATCTTTGAATGTTGTAACAATCGGAATAGAGCCGCCTTCTTTCATGAATACCGGGTCTTTACCAAATCCTTTTTTCAATGCTTCTACTGCTGCATTTATAGCAGGAGAATCTATAGGAGTAACAGCAGGCTTACCGTTATGCCCGCCGATAACCTTTACATGAACAGATTTGGGAGCTACTTTATAAACGAAGTCTGTAAATAATTTTTCAATTTTATCAGGGTCCTGATTCGGAACTAATCTCATTGAAATTTTTGCGCCTGCTTTTGATGGAAGAACAGTTTTTGCGCCTTCACCCTGGAATCCGCCCCATATACCGTTGCAGTCCAGTGTAGGTCTTGCCCAAGTTCTTTCAAGAGTCGAGTAACCTTCTTCACCGTGAACCTCATCAACGCCAAGTCCCTTTTCATAACGCTTAACATCAAAAGGAAGGCGTTTGAACTCTTCTCTTTCTTTATCGGTAAGCGGAGTAACGTCATCGAAAAATCCGTCTATTAAAATTTTTCCGTTTTCATCTTTAAGCTTACAAATAATTTCTGCCAATGCATTAATAGGATTATGAACTGCGCCACCGAATGAGCCGGAGTGCAAATCTCTGTTAGGTCCTACAACTTCAACCTGCATGTATGTAAGTCCGCGAAGACCATAGCATATAGAAGGCATATCGTAATCGTACATTGCTGTATCGGAAATCACAATGTAATCACATTTCAATAATTCTTTTTTTTCTTCTAGAAACGGTTCAAGATTATTACTTCCGATTTCTTCTTCACCTTCACAAATAAATTTTACATTTATCGGAAGAGTTTTATTATTTTCTAAGTGCGCCTGTAAAGCTTTTACATGGATATAAACTTGTCCTTTATCATCGACAGAGCCGCGGGCAAAAATATTATCGCCGCGAACAGTTGCTTCAAAAGGTGGATTCGTCCAAAGCTCAATCGGGTCAACCGGCTGAACGTCATAGTGTCCATATATTAATAATGTCGGTTTATCATTCCCTGCATGAAGCCAGTCGCCATAGACAATCGGATGTCCTGCTGTTGGATAAACTTTTGTGTTCTCTAAGCCAATTGAGTCAAACTGTTTTTTTACGTATTCAGCGCAGTCGTTAACATCTTTTTTATTTTCAGGATTGGTACTTATGGAAGGAATTGCCAAAAATTCTTTTAACTCATCAACATACTTATCCTTGTTGGAGTTTATATATGAAATTACGTTTTGCATATTATGGGATTGTAAAGATGATAAAACTTAAATTAAGGAATATTGAGATTATTTGTTAGTCAATCTATACTTCTTTCTGCATTTCCAAAAGCACCATTTCACATGAGAACCCGGGACCAAGCGACATCATTAATCCTTTACCGTTATCTATACCATCTTTTAAAAATTTCTGCAATACATAAAGCACTGTAACACTGGACATATTACCGTAATCGCGAAGAGTTTCGATTGTATTTTTTAGTTTACCTCTTTCGATTAAAAGTGATTCTTCATAGGCGTTTATTACTTTTGCTCCGCCGGGATGAACAACGAAATTTTTTATATCCGCTAATGTAAGCTTATTATCTTTTAAGTAACTTATAATATCGTCCTTGATAAGCGTATTAACTAAGTTTGGAATATCTTTCGAGAAAACTACCTTAAATCCGGAATCTATAAACTCCCATCCCATTACATCTTCCGACTCAGGATAAAGTTTGCTTCTGGAAGACAAAATTTTTATAGTGCAGTTACTGTTTACTATTTTTTTTGAATTCTCTCCGGAAATTATTGCCGCCGAGACACCGTCAGAAAAAAGTGAAGTTGCAATAAAGTTACTTTTGCTTAAATCATTTCTAATAAAAGTTAACGAACATAATTCAACTCCAATAAGCAATACAACTGCATCAGGATTTGCATTAGCAATAACATTAGCCTTTGAAACTGCTGATACTCCGCCCGCGCATCCAAGTCCCCATATAGGAGTTCTGTTTATATTAGGATTGAGTTTCATTTTATCAATTATCAAAGCATCTAAGGAAGGTGTGGTAAGTCCTGTGGTGGAGAAATAAATTATATCGGTAATTTTATTTTTATCGAGACCTGTATCAGTAAGAATATTTTCAATACATTTGATTGCGTACTCTAACGATATTTTTTTAAAGAGATTATTTTTTTCCTGAAATGTATAGTCTTTGGTGAAAAAATCGATTGGAACACAGAGATTTCGATTTGTTATTCCGGTATTATCGAAAACTTCAAGCAACCTGTCAATATCTTGAAAAGATTCTGCGAAAAGATTCGAGGCAAATTCTTTTAGTTCAGTCTGAGATATTTTAAATGGAAATTTTATAGTTTGTACAGCTGATATATAAGCCAAATATTTTCAAATTAATTGCGAAAAATTGTTATGGGGTCGAATTATTATTATTATGCCTTTAAAGCAAACTCAAGTTGAACTTGTTTAAGAGTTGCTTCTATTTTAACAGGATCAGTTGA
>JBBRQV010000245.1:0-3543 GCA_038225955.1 Ignavibacteria bacterium
AAAGATATGATTGATACACAGCTTGCAGAAATGGATGCAAACAAGGAGCTTTTCACTAATATTCCATTTAACGGGTTAGTTATGTTTGGAACTACTTTAGTGATTGGAATAGTTATTGCACTAATTTCATCTCTTATTATAAAAAGAAAAAATTCTTAAGTTAGAGAAACAAAACAGAATAATTCTATTGGCATACAATGAAAAATTAGTGGGACGCATCGAAAAAATTTTCAATTCAAACAAAGTTAAGTTTGAAGGAAAAAAATGATGGGTGGTTTATGCTATATGGTAAATGATAAAATGTGTATTGGCGTAGAGAAGGATAAAATTATGGCGAGAGTCGGTCCCGATAATTACGATGCAGCTATGAAAAGGAAAGGCGCAAAGCCAATGGATTTCACAGGGAAAGTTATGCGTGGATTTATATTTGTTGATACAAAAAATGTTGCAAAAGATTCCGATTTTAAATACTGGGTTGACTTGTGCCTTGAGTACAATCCTAAAGCAAAAATAACTGCAAAAAAAATATTGTCAAATAAAACATCTAATAAAATGTTAAAGAATCCATCAGAAGACATTCTTGGTAAATTGCAAAAAATAATTCTCAAGAACGATAAAAAAGTAGAAGCAAAGGAAGGAAAGATTATGGGAGCAAGCGGTACTGTTTTCAATCAGGAAAACGTATTCAAATACGCTCTCGCGAAAACAAAAACTGGATATACATTTCACTCATTACCAATGTATGGAAATCCGGATTTATTTGATGATTTAAAATCTAAAATGCCTGATGCAAAATTTCAAAAGGGTTGTGTAAATTTTAAATCGGAAGAAGATTTTCCGGTTAAATTGTTTGAAGAGCATATGAAAAAATTGACTAAGTGTGATTTCTCGAAGATGATAGCTCATTATAAGAGCAGAAAGAAATAGATTCTTAAAATACATGGGCGCCGCGTTCCGATGAAATCGGAACATCCCGCAAATAAAAAATTGAATTCTTCAATTTTTTATTTGCGGGATCCGAACCTGCGGTTCGGGCGGCGCCCCGAATACACGCCTTCAATTCCAATCCTATACAATTTTTGTTATCTATTAATTATTAGAATTAATTTCTATTTTTAATATATGAAAAAAGACCTTTACCCGCCGGTTTACTACGCAGAGTACCTTGACCTTGATAAACTTCTCAATGCGCAAAAATTAAAAAGTGATGAGTACAATGACCATGCCCATGACGAAATGCTTTTTATTATTATTCATCAGACGTATGAGCTTTGGTTCAAGCAGATTTTATTCGAGCTTGATGACGTAATAAAAATTTTCAGAAACGATTTCATTGATGAAAGAAGTCTGTCCCGCGCGCTTTCAAGAATTAATCGTATTACTGAAATTCAGAAAATTATGATTGAGCAATTGCACGTGCTTGAGACAATGACTCCATTGGATTTTCTTGACTTCAGAGATTACTTAGTTCCTGCATCCGGATTCCAAAGTTTTCAGTTTCGTACAATAGAAAATAATCTCGGATTAAAAAGAGAAGAGAGATTAAAATATAACAGTAAAGATTTTGATAATACATTGAAGAAGGAACACAAAGAAAAAATCGCAGAGAAAAAAGAAAGTTTATTTGACTTAATTGAAAAATGGCTCGAGAGAATTCCGTTTATTAAAACAAAAGATTTTGATTTCTGGGAAAAGTATCATCAGGCAGTTGACGGTATGCTTACACACGAAGAAGACATTATAAAAAACAATAGTTCACTTTCAGAGGAAAAAAAACATAGTCAGTTAGAAAATTTTGCAAAAACAAAAGAAGGATTCCTTTCTTTGTTTGATGAAAAATATCACAATGATTTAATTGCACAAGGTGAGAAGAGACTTTCGTTTAAAGCAACACTATCGGCATTATTTATCAATTTATATAGAGACGAACCAATATTGTTTACGCCGTTTCAGTTCCTTACTGCTATAGTTGAAATGGATGAGCAGTTTACTATTTGGCGTTACCGCCATGCAATCATGGTGCATAGAATGATTGGTGTGAAAATCGGGACAGGTGGTTCATCGGGTCAGCATTATTTAATGGCAACGGTAGAGAAGCATAGAGTGTTTGTAGATTTATTTAACCTCTCAACTTATTTAATTCCACGCTCCGAACTGCCTCAACTTCCAAAAGATATTTTGAAAGAGCTTGGCTTTTATTATGACAAAGAGAAATAATAACGGAAATAGAAAATGAACTTAGACCTTTCAAATAAAAACGTCCTTGTATGTGGAAGCACTCAGGGAATAGGTAAAGCAGCAGCAATGGAGCTTGCATCACTTGGTGCAAACATAACTTTGCTCGCAAGAAATGAAGAAGCATTAAAAGCTGTAGTAGACGAGCTTCCTAATAACGGAAATCAAAAACATAACAGTATCATTGCAGATTTTTCCAATCCCGATTATTTAAAAGTTATAATTAATCATTTCATGGAGTCCAATCCGGCTTTCCATATTCTTGTAAATAATACAGGCGGACCAAAAGGCGGAGAAATAATTAATGCTGATACTTCGGAATTTCTCTCTGCTTTCTCAAATCATTTGATTTGCAATCATATTCTTGTTCAGGCATTGGTTGAAGGTATGAAGAGCGAAAGCTACGGAAGAATTATAAATATTATTTCTACTTCGGTAAAATTACCGCTGAATAATCTCGGAGTGTCGAATACTATTCGAGGCGCAGTAGCAAACTGGGCAAAGACTCTTGCGAATGAATTAGGAAAATTCGGAATTACTGTGAACAACGTTCTCCCAGGAGCAACAGCAACAGGAAGACTCGAGACAATCATAGAAAATAAATCCAAAGCATCGGGGAAAAGCATCGAAGAAGTTGAAGAAGATATGAAATCGGAAATCCCTGCAAGGCGTTTTGCAAAGCCGGAAGAAATTGCTAATGCAGTTGCCTTCCTTGCATCACCTGCAGCGGGATATATAAACGGTATCAATGTTCCTGTCGATGGCGGCAGAACAGGAAACTTATAAATTTTATTTTTTAAAATGATTATATATAATGTAACGGTCAGTGTGCTTGAATCTATAAGCGATGAGTGGCTTGACTGGATGAAAAATGTACACATTCCCGAAGTTATGGCAACGGGATTTTTTACGGGAAATAAAATTCTCAAATTAATATTACCCGAAACCGAAGAAGGCGTAACGTATGCAGTTCAGTACTCACTGAAATCGATGGATGAGTATAATAAATATCAAATGGAATTCGCTCCTGCCTTGCAAAAGCTGCATACAGATAAATACGCTGGAAGAGTTCATGCCTTCAGAACAGTTCTCGAAACAATAGATTAAAATATTAGATTAGTTTTTACAAATGGAGAAAATCAAAAATTATATCAACGGAACACTTGTTGAGCCTGTCTCAAAAAATTATTTAGATAATTTTGAACCTGCTGTTGGGAAAGTGTATTCGTTAATTCCTGACTCGGATGAAAAAGATGTCGAGCTTGCTTATATAGCTGCCAGTAATGCATTTGAAAAATGGTCTTCGAT
>JBBRQV010000246.1:0-3432 GCA_038225955.1 Ignavibacteria bacterium
ATTATTTCAGTAAAAACCCTACGTTAATTCTGTGCGTCGAACCAAGCTTGCCCATTGAATTAAATCCGTAATCGATTTGATATTTATCATGAAGTTTTATTCCAAGTCCCGCTGAAAATCCGCCGATACCGATTGCGCTGCCTGTTTTTAATTCCTGCCTTAATTGATTATCGTATCCGACTCTGAAATTTATATTACTTGATATTTCAAACTCAGCACCTGCTGTAATATTTTTAAACCTGTCAAAAAATTTATCGTAACTTTCGTTTAAACTGTAAAACCCTACACTCAATGTAAGAGGGGAGTTCTCCAATTTTTTTGTAAGGCCAACTCTTAAATCTAAAGGGAGTTTTTCTTTGTAATCCTGATAAGCGGAAATCTGCGCACCGGCATTAAGCAAGCTTACTCCTACAGTTGTCAAAGCCTTAGGAAATTTGTACATCGCGCCTAAATCAACTGCAACTGCTGATGATTTGTATGAATCGTAAGAAGAATAAATCAATTTTAGATTTGCACCATAAAATAAGTTATTGTAAGAATTTCCATATCCTAGTGAAAGAGCCATATCGCTCGCGCCGAAAGTTCCGGTGTTATTCGAATTCACATCATACCTGTCAAAGCTTCCGTAATTAATATATTGAATGCCTACGCCGATGTAACCTATATCTTTATACTTCTGCACGTAGGCTGCATTGCCGGAGTTTATATCAAGAAGATATTTGTAAAATCCCACTGAAGCCTGTTTGTCTTTCACAGTAGCAATCCCTGCGGGATTGTAAAAAATAACATTCACGTCATTTTCCATTGCAGTATAGCTGCCGGATAATGACGAAGCTTTCGCCCCGACGTCTAAACGTAAAAAATTATACGTTGTGTTTGTCTGTGAATAAATAAAATTTGAAGAAATGAAGAGGAATAAAATTCCGGGAAGGATTTTCTTGAGCATAATAAATTATTTTATTTACTTTAACAGTAAATATTTTCTAATCGTATCCTTTTTAATTTAATGTAATATTAAAATTTATCTTTCTGAATTTCAAGATAGATAAATCTTCCACTATTTAAGTCTTATTTAATGATGTACCAGAAAAAAGGGCAAATCTGGGGGCGAACTATACTCGTCTACATTCATATCTTTTACCTGTGCTCCTTCCGGTCCGCTTTTCAAATCCGAAAATATAAAATGATTCACCGTATCCTTGCCGCCGTGAACAATTACTTCAACTTCACCGGTATTTAAGTTCTTAATCCATCCTTTTAAACCAAGCTCGTGTGCTCTTTTGTAAGCGAAGTGTCTAAAGCCCACGCCCTGAACTAATCCTCTTAGGATTACTTTGTATGTAACATCCATAAACAATTATTTTAATTTTCTTTTGAAAATTAAATCTGAAAATTCGGAGACTATTAATCCTGAAATCATAATCAATGCACCGATAATCTGAGTAAATGTCAATCTTTCATCTAATAGAAAAAATGCAAAAAACGTTGCAAATACTTGTTCCATATTATAAATAATACTTGCCTTAATTGGGTTTGTCATACCCTGAAACTTTGTCATAAGAAAAAATACCAGAAGAGTTCCGAAGAGAGCAAGAAAGAGAACTAAAGAAGTTGAGCTTGTTGTGAAATTCATTTTCAAATTCCCGTAAATGAAATATTCCATCACTATCATGTATAAAAAACTTAAAACTGCCATTGAAAGAAATTGCCCAAAGACAAGATGAATAATATCAGTAATCTTTGAATATTTATCAAGCAAAACTACGTGTAGCGCAAAAGAGAATGTACAAAAGAATGTAATGAAGTCACCGTAGTTTAATCCTGCTACTCCTATACCGGTAAGATAATAAAGTCCTACTGTTACAATAATAATACCTATGACATTTTGAAATTTCGGTTTTCTTCCGCTGATAAAATACAGCGCAAACGGAACGAGCAAAACATTTGTGCCTGTGATGAATGCAGAGTTAGATGCAGAAGTGTATTTCATTCCCGTAGTCTGAGTAATGAAACCAAGAAATAAAAGAAATCCGAGAATGAAACCATAGCGCCATTCTTTGAAATTCTTAAGATTTAATTTTTTATAATAAATTGCAAAAAATACTACAACGGTAATTGAAAATCTAAGGAATACTAACGCAATGGGAGAGAAATCGGCTAAGGCAAATTTTGTGAATGGGAAAGAAATTCCCCAGAAAACTGTAATGGAAAGTAAGAGAAGCTCGGCCTTGTAATGGGAAATTTTATCTTTCAAATGCAATAGTTGCTGTAATGATTGAAACTAATATTACAGTCCTAACTTGGCTTTGTAAATAATTGCAGCGCAAACTAATACCCATAGAAGCCCCGTTATGATAATCGGAATATCTTTTGTAACAATGGATGCAGGATTCTCGCCGAGATTTTTCTTGTGCATTAAGTAGAGGTAACGGAATATTCCGTAGATAACAAAAGGTGTTGTGTAAATTAATTTATCGGTATGAAATGTTGTAATGGTTTTATCGGATGCCGTATAAAGAGCATAAGATAAAATTGTACCGGTAGCAGCGATGGTATTCATTTGTTCTACAAAATCTATTGAGTAATCATCAAGTACTCTGCGCTGCTTTGTTGCGCCGCCTTCATCGGCATTGGCAAGCTCGGCTCTTCTTTTTGAAATTCCAAGAAACAACGATATGAAAATTGTTGTGATAATCATCCAGCTTGAGAGTTGAACATCAATAGAGAAACCTCCGCCCACAACTCTGAGCATAAAGCCAATTGAGATTGAGAACACATCAAGAAGCACCATGTGCTTCAGCTTGTAGGAGTAAAGAAAATTATTTACAAGATACAGAATTATTACAACGCCGAATGTGGATGGGAGGTAAAATATACAAGCTGAAGCAGTTAAAGCAAGCAGAAACACAAAAAATATCCATGCTTCACTAATTGAAACATCACCGGATGCAATGGGTCTGAATCTTTTTTTCTTGTGATTCCTATCGCTCTCTACATCAGAGATATCATTAAGGATATAAACGCAGCTTGAAATACCGCAGAATGCAATAAATGCAATTAAATTAATGGAAAGCTTATTCCAATAGAATAAATTTCCTGAAAATAAAATCGGTGCAAAGCAGAAAACATTTTTCAGCCATTGCTTCGGTCTTATTAGTTTTATTAATTTAATTATTTTCATTTTCTTTTCTGTAAAAGTTAACTTTGTATACTTTCATTTCATCCCCGCCGCAGATTGTATTTTCTTCAAGCTTGGCAGAGAGTACATATTCAAAATATTTTCCGTGTCTTTTTAAAAATGATTCAAACCATTGGTCGTAAATTATCAGATATTTTACATTGTTGTCTTTAAGTAGTGTAAGCATTGAGTCAAGATTATCTTCTAACCGGTATTTCCTGTAATCAAGTATCTTCGGAGTAACAAGCCCCGCC
>JBBRQV010000247.1:0-3413 GCA_038225955.1 Ignavibacteria bacterium
ATTTGTTTCCACCCAGTTGAACCCTCCATTTGTAGTTCTTAAGTTTGTGCCTGCAGCTGCTATTCCTGTATCAGAATTAAAAAAATAAACGTCTCCTAATGTTCCAGGGGAAGTATACTGCAAATTCCAGTTTGTTCCTCCGTTTAAAGTTCTGTATAATTTGTTATCCTTTGAATACCACCCTGTATCTTGATTTAAAAAAAATAGGCTTCTATAGCCAATCGCAGGATTCTGTTGACGAATCCAGTTCATTCCACCATCGGTTGTTTTGAATACACCTCCATCTAAAAAATCATCACTGCTGCAAACCCATCCGGTATCTTTGTTTATAAAAAATAAATTATTTAACATCCCCACTCCACCTAATACATTTAATCTTGTCCATTGTATGCCGCCATTTGTTGTTTTATGAAAGCTGCACGAACCATCTAGACCAAGCCCCACAATATAACCTGTGCCAGCACTAAGCATTTGTATTGCATAAGGAAGATAATCTCCTTTTTGCTGAACATTCCAATTATTCCCACCGTTTGTTGTATTCAATACAAAGCCCGAATCCTGAGTATTGTTTAGCGCAATAGCCCAGCCTTTCAAACTATCAACAAAATTTATCCCTCTAATTGCTATATCTGTTCTCGGCAAAACCTGCTCATACCAGCCTTGCGGAGGATTGCTCTGAAAACTAAATGCAAAGAATAGTATGAATAAAGGAAATAATATTTTTTGAAGATGCTTTCTCATAGCAGTGTGAAGTGTTAATTTGAATTTATTGCTAAGTGCAGTAAAAATAAAGTGAGTTATTGAGGTAGAAAAAATCCCTATTATTAATAATAGGGAAGAATTGGTTGACTGAAAAAACTTCAACCTCTCCCCGAGGGGAATTGTGATTTATGTGTCAATGTTTATTTTAATAAATCTCCCTATTAGTAGTAATGGGAAAGATACTATTTCAAGGAAAGATTGTTTTTTATATATTGAAGCAGAAGAAAGTTTGTAAGATATAAGAAGGTTAAATGACGATTTCTTATTTCGCAGAAGAATCCGACCAAAACCCGACCATGTTGGCAATTAACAATTAGGAATGAATAATTAACAGAAACCCGACTAAAACCCGACCATTTCCCGACCATTATTATTAACTGACCTGACAGGATAAAAAACTTGTCAGGTCTGAGCGGAGAAAATCCGACCAAAACCCGACTATTTATGTAGTAAAAACCATGCTATGCAAGCCCCCTCCTTTTTCTAAGGAGGGGGTAGGGGGTGGTTAACAAAAGTATAACTAATGCTGATTGGATTCCCGCCTTCGCGGGAATGACAAGAGCGGGATAAAATCCGACCAAAACCCGACCAATCTGAAGTCAGAATTCAGAGTACAGATAGCAGAATTCAAAAAAAATTATTTTTCAATCTGAAATCTGCTATTTGAAATCTGAGATTTACAGAATCCGTCAAAAATCCATCTTTTTTTATGTGTGTCAAATTTGAAATCTTATATTTGAAATCTGAAATTTAAAAGAATCCGTCAAAAATCCATCATTTGAAAATATTTGAAATTATACATCAGAAATTTGAAATTAAGAGGTAAATCTGGATTGAATAAAATTCTGAAAATGACTAAATTAAAGATTACCCAGCGGAGGTGGCGAAATTGGTAGACGCACCATCTTGAGGGGGTGGCGCCAGCTTGGCGTAGGGGTTCAAATCCCCTTCTCCGCACAAATCCACTTATTCATTTAGATTTTTACAGCGCATTGTGGGTAATGTAATTACAGCACCTATTAAGCCGTTTTCCACTGTTAAAAAGTGGCATGATTGGCTTGTAAAAAATCATACATCACCGGAGGGAATTTGGGTTCAGATTTTTAAAAAAGGTTCGGGCAAGAAGACGGTTACTTATGCCGAGTCATTAGATGAAGCACTTTGTTTTGGTTGGATAGACGGTCAGAAAAAATCGTATGATGAAGAATCATTCATACAGAAGTTTACTCCGCGACGGGCTAAAAGCATGTGGTCGAAGCGGAACAGGGAACACATTGCGAGGCTCATAAAAGAAGGGCGGATGAAAGCAGCAGGACTTAAGGAAGTTGAGGCTGCGAAAAAGGACGGAAGATGGGAACAGGCATACGATGCGCCGAGTACGATGGAGGTTCCGGCAGATTTTTTGAAGGAGCTTAAGAAAAGCAAGAAGGGGTATGAGTTTTTTAAAACTCTAAATAAAACAAATCTTTATTCAATCGCTTGGCGGCTGCAAACTGCAAAGAAGCCCGAAACGAGAGAAATACGAATGAAAATGCTGATTGAAATGATGAAAGATAATAAGAAATTCCATTAGATTTAAAAAGATTTGTATTACGATTTTTATATTGCTGATTGAACAGCATGAATTGCCTGAAAGCCCAGTGCTTTTAACTTGATTTTCAGACCATTCAAATATATATTTGTATTTTTGTAATTTTTACGAAAATTTAACCATTTAGAAAACAGTAAAGTTGAGCAAAAAACACTACGAAACCTACATCATTGTTGACGGAAATTTTGAAGATGCAGCAATTGAAGAAATCATATCTAAATATGATGCCTTACTTAAAAAAAACGAAGCGGAAATAAAGCTGACCGATAAAATCGGCAGAAAAAAGCTTGCGTATGCGATTAAAAACAAACAGAACGGCTATTACATTTGCTTTGAATTTATTGCAGAGCCAACCGTTATAGCATTGCTTGAGAGAGCATACAAACTTGATGACAATATAATGAGATATCTTACCGTAACATTAGATAAGAAAACATTATTGGAAAAAGCCGACTACTTGAAAAAGAGAGCGATTCATCAGGCAGCAATGGAAACTGCTAAAGAAGAAGAAGCTAAAAAGCTTGCTGAAGCAGCATCTGAAACTCCGGTAGAAGCAGAGCAAACCGCATAAAATTTTTTTAAAAATCATTTAATAATCAAAATTAAATTAGAGGTTAACTTATGGCTGATTTCAAGATGCCCGAATTAAATTCCGTAGTAATTGCAGGAAACTTAACAAAAGATCCTATTTTCAGACAAACCACAACAGGTACACCTGTCGTGAATTTCTCTATTGCAAGCAATAGAAGATTCAGAGACAAAAGTGACGAGTGGAAAGAAGATGTGTGCTATGTAGGTATTGTTGCATGGAACAGATTAGCAGAGAGCTGCAGAGACAGACTTAAAAAAGGAAATGCTGTGTTGGTAGATGGTGAGTTACAATCCAGAACATTCAAAACAGAAGACGGTTCAAACAGAACTATCGTAGAAATAAAAGCAAGAAGAATTCAGTTTTTAAACAAGAAAGGCAATGCTGCTGAAGGTGGAGAAGAAATTTCAACCTTCACAGATGAATCATTTGATTCATTGTTATCTCCTGAAGATTCAGACTTACTAAAGC
>JBBRQV010000248.1:0-3397 GCA_038225955.1 Ignavibacteria bacterium
TATCTATTATACTCTTTGCATTTTTTATGTAAGCGGCGGCAAGGGGAGTCGAAACGTCAAACTCATTCCCCAAGCCAAATGCAATCACGCACGGATAATTTCTATCGCGCATACTTACCTGCGAGAGCAAGCTCAACGCCCCATCGGTGTAAGTGCTCTTCTTCATCAGGTGCGCAGGCACTTCGTTGAAAGGAATATCCTCAAACAAAAACAACCCTATGCGCGAGCATATATTCAGCAGGTACGGATGCGCCGTTGCCCCCGGCACACGCACCGAATTAAATCCCTGCTTCTTTATATTCGTCAGCTCTGCAAGCGTTTCAGTATAGTCCAGCGCCGAGCCGTACTTCACCGAGCTTTCAAAGTAATTCGTTCCGTACAGCTTTAAGTTCTTTCCGTTTATTGTAAACTGCTCTGCCTTTTTTTGCAGGGTGTAAATTCCAAACTCAGTATTGTTCTCATCTATCAATACATCGTCAGCATAAATCTCCGTCTTGCATACGTAAAGGTTCGGTGTTTCAGGCGACCACAGCTCAGGGCTTTTTATCACCACTTCGCTTACAACGCCTGTTATATTATTATTCTCTGCGGCAAAAGTATTCTTAGCGGAGCTTACCACTTCTTCACCGCTTGCGCGTTTTACAATTTTATTTATTACATAAAAACTTTTGAAGCCCGCTGCCTGCTTATACTTATCAAGCACTGTGCTGCGTACTGCGCTGGTAATTTTTACTTTCGCCGAGTTATCGGCGTTCATCGTGTACGTTACATAGTTTGCCAGCGAGTAAATCTTCGGGACAACCATTATGTAAATATCTTTATCTATTCCGCCCGAGACTTTCCCGAAGCTCACTACATTTGCAAGCGGCAGTGATGAGTTGCTCAGCCGCGAGTCCACCGTGATGCTGATAGTATTATCACCGCTGCCTCCTCTAATAATGCCTTCATCTATCGGCGTTACTACCGGAAGACCGTTGCCCGTATGCTTCGTGATGAAAATATCGTTTATCTTTATCTCGCAGGTATTATTTATTCCCTCGGCTACAAGCAGGAAGCTGTAGTTGGCAATTGAGTCAGGATTTATTTTAAAGTTTTTATTGAAGAATGCCGTACCGGAGAAATCGTATGAGCAGGGGATTATAAGTTTAGAGAAGCTGCCGCCGTTATTGAACGATACATTCCACTCGCCGTTAAGCAAAAGTTTTTTCCGCGTCGCGGATTCGAAGTATAAACCATTATCGTTAAGCGAGCTTACAGAGTCGCTCAGCGTTGCGCGCTCATAGATTTTTATCTGAGCGTTTGCAGCGTCAATGCCTGCAATGCACGAAACGGTAATAAATAATATTATGAAAAAATTTCTAATTATAGCCAATCGGCAGAGGTGTGTAGAATATTATGGAAAGTGCAAATATACTGTTTATTTTGCAGAGAATAAATGGAATTCGGTTGAGAAAATCGAAAAGATTAATAGAATTTGAAATACCCTAGCATTCGAGAAGTGTTGAAGGAAAATATTTTAAGGATTGAGTTGGAAGGAGTGGAGCATTATTTTATTTCTTCATAGCTACTTACATTTGACATTTCTTCGTAAAAATTTTTATCAGATAAATTTACATTTATGAACCAATGATTTCCAAGTTGTAAAAATTGGAAATCATGATCAAAACCAATTATTATATTGTTGAAAATGATACGTCTTCTGTGTGTCAATTTAAAATTAGTAGTCACAAAATATTTAGCATTATTACTAAATTTTTTACGTATTTCATTTTTCTTTAATTGTAGTTCTGATTTTGTTAACAGATTTTGATTAATAATTTTTGATGAATAGTATTCTACATCAGGACCTTTTGATGCGATTAGATCAAAACATACATTGTTTGTATTTACATAATTATCGAATATTTGTACAGTCAATAATGATTTTGGAAGAGAAAAAACATCGGCGAGAAAGTGTTGTATTTGTAATTGGCTCTCAAAATGGTAATTATAAATAATGAACTCTCTATTTGCCGCTAAACGTAAACAAATCCAATTTACATTGGGTCTAACGGAATTTTCTATCTCACAAATAAAAAAATCAAATTTTTTTAAAAAATCATTTCTCTTTAAACATAAAATAATTTTAAGAAAGTGAGGATATTCCTTAAAAATAAATTGAAATTCTTCGTCAAATGATTGAGTCTCAGAACTTCTTATTACTTTATCAAGATCTCTGTAAATTCTACTATTATCTGATAATTCTGTATATAAAACTTGAAATTTTTCCAAATGTTCATCAAAAAACTCTAAAAAATATAATTCTAGAAAATTAAAATATTCTTTAGTCATTATAAATCTATTCTCAGGATTACAAATAATAGTAATTACAAATAAATCAAAATCATTCTTCAGTAATTTTTTAAAATTTACTAAATAATTTATTATTACATCCTTATATAATAAAATATCAAGTTTCATAATTAAAAAAGTTCTTTTGCAAGTTGATAAGATAGATCAAAAAAGCCACTTGGGAATTTAGGATTTAGATTACCATTATCAAGAATTTGATGTTTAACTAATGTTGATTCTTTTTCCCCTCTTGTTAAATAATTAATAATAACACTTTCACTGTTTAAGTCGTATTGTTTATGTGCAACCATTATTTGTAATTTCCTTATAATGTGCTCACTGTGAGTCTCAATTAAGTAATAACCGTCCCCACCATATTTTACTAGCATCTCAATAAATTTTGCTTGCAATTTAGGATAAAGGTGAACTTCCGGTTGCTCAATTAATAATATTTTTTTACCAGCAGACAGTTTTATAAGTAACTCAAAGATTATTGGCATCTGTAGTGCTACACCATATCCTATATCAGTTATATTACTCCATAAATCTTTAATTTTTACATTTAACTGAATAATTGGTAAACTTTCATTTGAAATTAATTCGACTTTATTTGCTATACCAAAATCCTGAATAATAGTATTATATTTCTTTAAAATAGTTTCTTTTATTTCAGCGGAAATATCAGGGTCTGAAAATAAGCTAATAAATTTTTCTAAATCATTTTTAATATAATATGATTTAGTATCTCTTTTTTGATAAAATCTTTCAGGTTTTGAATCAATAGGATTAATATAAGTTACTCTTTCAAGTATATTTTCCAAAAAATTCTGAGTCATTAACAAATATGCTAATTCATAAAAAATAATACCTTCTTCACTTTCTAAATCAAATTGCAAGATCAAATCTCTGGAATTAATAAAAGTCGCAAATCCTTTTTTCTCATAAGATACATCCTCAAAAGTATAAATTTTTTGATCTGAAATTCTATTATATACTAAGACACATTTTGGATTAGAAATTATATTAGAAGACTTGGTTTCTTCTTTTTTTTCAATCGGAACTGTAA
>JBBRQV010000249.1:0-3389 GCA_038225955.1 Ignavibacteria bacterium
AAGAAACTTTCCGATAGAATTTTAGCAACTTTTTTCTGACTTTTCATGCCGTAATTCATTATATAATTTATTCTATAAGTATCATAGTTAAAACTTACATTGAAAAGATCTGAATCGATGTCTTCTTTGGAAGTTTCTTCGTTGGCAAGGCTGAAAATATTTTTGTACGAAAGCGTTTTCAAATTCCTTCCGAAATACTCTTTTAGAAGAAATTCATTCTTTTTAAAAGGATTTTTTTGTATGTTTAATATTATCAAATACTCTTCTAAAAGCTTTTGAAGTTTTGAAATTAAGTTAGTAATTGTAGAGTGTTTATATTCCTTATTCGGATATAATTTTTTGAAAAAATATTTTGTATTTAATTTTTCTGAGTTGTAATCCGGCGAGAATTTTTTAATTAGTTCAAATAACTCGTTTATCTTTGCAAGATTATTATGAAACGGGGAAAGTAGAAAATTTTTTAAAGATTTAAGTTCTTCCGACGAAGTAGACTTTAAAATGAGTATTATGTTGTGTTCTTGTAAATCCATTTTAGTTAAAATATGCGGAAAAAAGATGTTCTAATTACCTATAAAATATTAAAAAAAATCTTAAAAATAAACAATATTCGAAATTCAAGGTTTTTTTAAATGCGGAAATGCAAAAAAAAATTCTTTGCATATTATTATTTCTTTCGCAATATTTGTATAGATTTTAGTGAAAGTAAATTACCCACCATACTTATGAGATAAGTATTTTTAAAGTTTTTTTTACTAATTTGTTTCACGCTTAGTATAATAAGCTCGGTTCCTCTAAAAGTGAATGCTGATGAACCGGCAAGCGCTGTAGAAGTAACCTCTGGTGATGATTATATATACCAAAAAGTAGTTATATGTGATATAGTATATATTTTTGTTTGGACTCAGGACGGAAAGTTGATTGATATTTATCCAGATGGTTGTGGTGGCCCGCATGGTGGACACTAGTTCTTTCAAAAGTTTAAATTGTTTTAATTAATTGAATTAATAATGGTGAATCAAAACGCTCCCTCGTTTTTTTAGTTTTTTCGGGGGAGGTTTTGAACTCTAAAGTTCAATGAACTTTATGGTTAAAATTGGGAGAAGTAAATGAAAGCCCCCCTTGAATTTGTTCTCCCGTTTACCAAAAATAGATTTTTGTCGTAAAAGTTTCTCATAGCTAAAATCTCACCTCGTTAAAATACTCCTTCTTTTTCATACTTTTTCGGAAGGAGTATTTTTTTTATACTTTTCTTGATTTTACATTCCAACGCTTTCCAATTTCATCAATACTTATCCTTTTCAATTTTTATCTTATATATTATTGAAACTTTCCAGGATGAATATTTCTAATTTATAATTTGAAATTTACATTTTATTAAAGAAAAATAGGTGGTGTTTTCTTTAATTTTCTGAAGCTACATTGGTTTAGAAAATAAAGTAATTTCATTTTTTGGAAGTCCTTCATTTACTTTTAGGGGAGTTTTGTGGCAAATCGGTCAGGCTGATTTACACATGCGCTTTGCATGTGTCTAATCAAACCCCAAGGAGAGATATGAACTTAAAATCTTTTTTCTTTGCAGGCCTGCTCTATTTAACTTTTGTTTTTGCTGTAAACCCAGGCAAGGTATCAGCGAATACTGAAGTATTAGTAAATTCACAAATTTTTTACGAAGACGAGTACACTTACGTTTATAATGAGATAAACGGTGTTATATGGGTATTTGTTTACGATAGTAAAGGAAACTTTATTGATACTTACCCTATCCAATAAACTTTCTGAGGGGCTGTATTGCTTACAGCCCCTCTAATTTTTTTTCAATCCAATCCCTATAATAAATCAGAGTTGTTTTTTGCAATTTTTCTCTCAATTTTTTCACAGGTTCGGTTCCTTTCAGGTTAATTAAATCTGCTATATGAGAAACAAAAAATAAAAAATTCGTATATCCGATTTTTACATCAGGGGAAAGAGATAAATTGGTTTTTAAAAATTTTCGAAATCCCTTGAGTTCGGTATTAAATTCGGTGTAAAATCCCTTTTCCATAAATAATATAATGCGGAGTGCTTTCTGCTCAATATGCAAAAATGTGCCTACAAGTTTGCTTGAATGGAGCAAAGCATTATCAAAATCTTTCTCGTAAAAAGCTATAAGTGATTTCGAATAATTATAAGTATTTTCTCTATGGGAAACATAAACATCACCTATATATTTTTCTGCAATATTTTTTGCCAGGTCAATTTTTCCTAAGACCAAAAGATTACTAATAACCAGCCTAAACAATGGGAAAGCCAGTCCGGGAATATTTCCGTAATTATAATATTTATTCTCTAAAAATTTTGTGGCAATCTTATCTAATTCCTTTCTGTAAAAATCTTCATTAACAGAGTTCAATATTTTTAACCAGCAATAAGATATCAGTTTAGAATAGTAAATCCAAAAAAAAGCGGGGCTTCGACTTTCCTCCATTTTTGCTAAATATTTAACAAATTCATCGAACAATTTATCATCATGGATGTAAACAAATAAGTTGTAGATTTTCAAATCAGCTTCAATATCTCCCGCATCTTCGTTATCTTCTTTCAAAAAAATTCCAACTTCAACAAGATTTAACTTCTGCATAATTTCATTAAGTCTTTTGCTAATACCATTCTTGTAATACTTTGATACAGTGATTTCCATATCGAGATAATCATAAGAAATCCCAACGAGATAATGATTCAGGTATGCTATGATTGATTTTAAAAAAGTCTTATAAAAATTATCTGTGTCATTCGCCTTCTTATCATTCTCAAAGATAACATTGTGATTTAGCTCGTTTGTATAATAAATATATTTATGCAGAAAATACCAATATCCTTTCTCCTCTTCTTCTAAAATAATTTTTGATGTAGTATCTAATGCTTTTCTTGAAAAATCTTTTCGCATTGTTGTCAGATATTCCTTACTTAGATAGCTTCTTTTCATCAAGATGTCTCTATCAAAATGTTTTTGGCAAAAAAAATCTTCTATAAGATGATTTATTAAGCTAAGCATCCAACGCATATTGGCATCACTATATTGTTTTCCTTTGAAAACTTTTTTATAAATAACTTCTTTTGTAAAACTTTCTCCGGAAAAATGAGGGTAAAACTTTACAATTACCTCAAATAGCTGCGTAATATTTTTATTGGTATTAAAGTAAGGCGATGCAATGAATTTTTTCAAACTTTGCAATTCAGTTTTTGGCATGCTCTGTAAAAGCAATATTACATTATGTTTTTTAAAATCCATTAAAAGAGGATTAAAAATAATTTAATAATTACCAACAGGAATTACCATAAAAATTATCAAAAATTATCAAAAAAACAACTTATTTGATACAAATTATCTGAATCAAACCTTCCTTTTACCA
>JBBRQV010000250.1:0-3357 GCA_038225955.1 Ignavibacteria bacterium
AAAAATAGAGTAATTATATGTTGTGTCAGACTTATCTTCACTTATAATTAATTTAATAACTCCTGTTGACAAAGCTTCTTTGAATTTATCAGAATGTACTTTTGGGGGTGTGAGTTTCTTTAACTGTTCCTCATTAAGATTTTCATAGGGGCGCAAGAAAATATTATATTCGGCATTGACTACAGCGGCAAAAATGTTGCGTTGGGATTCAAACTTTAATTCCTTTTCCCATTCTAAAGACTTCTCCAAATCCATACTATTTAGAATTTCATATCCTTTAGTAAAATCTTCTAAAGTATTGAATACAAGAATTCCATTTTCAACTTTTAGTCCCGGAATTTTAATCAACGATTCCGTTCCTTTTTCTACCGAATTTTTTACAGGAAATTGATTTGTTTTTAAATCGTTCGACTGACTAAATAATGAACCTTTAAATACTAGAATTATTACAATCACTACCATTACTAATAGGAGAACTCCAAATAATTTTTTCATTTTATTTTTTTTAAATTTTTCTACTTGAAGCCAAAGTAGGGGTTTATTTTGTTTGCTTATATTCTGCCAAGAATATTTTTGAGTTAAATTTTTTTAAAGTTATACTCTTTTAATTTATCCGAATTTTTTCCGTGAATTGAGTATGCCTGGTCACGGGCTTTTTTATAAAGTGGTTTAGCAAATTGGTTCACATACTCTGATAATTTTTTTCTCTGTACTGATAATTTTTTTTCAGAACTTTTTATTTCTTTTAGTTTTTCTTGCAGTTCGTTCGAAGTCTTCAAGAACATTTCTTCGCTTATCTGATTCGCTTTTGGCCAATCACTTATGTTTTTTTCTATTCCGGATAAAATCTTTCTTAGCTGGAGTTCAAGGGCTTTGGGGTTATGCGATGGTATATTCATTTTAGTATTTATAAAATTTTGAATTCAATAGTCAATGCATGCAAAGTGATTTCAATATTTGTTACTCTCAATCTTTATTTCAAATAAAAAACTAAAAAAAAATATTTGTTATAAAATGTTTCGCAAAAGAAATTTTTTATTAGTTATCATCAAAGCTTTAATTCTGTTATTATTTCATCCAATATCCTTAAGGCATCAAGGTAATGAACTGAAGATAGTATTTGTCGCGTTCCCTGAACAAGATCTTTGTCGGTTGCAAATGATTGCCATAGTCTTGTCAATCTATCCGTTACCATTAAGTTAGTATCCCAACTTAAATTAAAGGTTCCTTTTTGCAGTGAAATCATCACAATCTGTTTTATATATTTTTCAGCATCTTCCCTTAATAGAATGTATTTATTGTAAATATTATTTAAAATATTTTGAGCACTATTAAAAAGAATTGAAGCTATTGCATAAAAAAGTTTCTTATCTTTTATAGAAGGATTTACATAAAATGAATTTTTTTCATGCACTCCATTTGAGGCAGAAAGTAACTGTGCTCTTAAGCCTGCAATTTCTGTCATTTCACAACGGTGATATCTTTCAAGCAGGCTCTCGCTCTGTACTAACCATTCTGTAAGCGAAGGTATAAATGAAAACTCTTTAAGATTGTATAGATTTACGAGTCCGGGACCTTGCTTGAGTAATTCATAAAGCTCATCAAGAAATTTTGTGACTGTTATTTTCATTTGATTACTCCGGTAAAAGTCTTTTAATTTTTGATTTCTCTTCCGAAGATAACTCCGATGGATTTTCAAACTCTATATCCATTGCGTCTTCAGTTATTGACATCTTACAATAAATTACATTTGCATTTCCCTGCATTTGATTATACTCCTTTATAACAGATGTCTTAGCGCTAATTTCTATACCTAAAGACTGACGCGGAAGAGTATTAAAGGATGTTAGTAATTGCTCCTTTATCATATCTGTAATTTCTGTATGTGTATTGGCGGAAATTCTATTTTTTGGTGTGCCAGCTAAAATCTTTTCACTGATTTTCAGGCTTAAGTTATTTACAGAATCTTCTTTAATTTGTCCCTTTGAAAGAAATAAATCTTCTTTAATAAGTTTTATTATATCTGTTGTATTGATACGCAATTTCTTTCCGGTAAGAAATTTCTTCAACCCTGAGACTATAGTTGTGCTTAATAAAGCAGGATCAGTCTTTTCCATAAATCCATTTGGAACATCATTGATTACAAGAGGAGCTGTGATTTCAATATTGGGAAGTCGCATTCTGGGGACAGAAAAATTTCTAAGCAGACCATCCGGATCAGCAGCATATAATTTTGCTGCCCTTATTGAAGCGTAGTCAGCCTGAATTCTTGCTCGTGTTATTTCTTCAAGAATGTGACCTAAAAAATCATTTAACTCTGACATAAAATTATTTTTTATTTTTTTAATAAATCCCGGGCACTCGAAATATCTTATGCCCGGGAGAGCAAAATTAACCTGACTTAAAAATTAAGCAGGTAATGATAGCATAGCGCCTTCAAGAAGATTCAATAATTTTTCCATTCCTGCAGGCATTTCATCCTGAGATGCCTGAACATGTATGGTCATTGAATAAGTACGTTCTACGCTGGAACCGCTTGCCGTAGATTTTTTGTAAGCGCATGATACATTCAGCTTTGCAGAGCCGCTCGGCCATCTTTGCTTTACTTCCAAACTTCCTGAAATTGCAAGGTCAGAACTTTCGCTCGCAGTTTCAACACTGGAAATCTTAGCATTAAAGTCCAAGGTCATAATATCAACTTTAATAAATGGAATGGGCAGCATAGTAAGAATCGGCACAGAAAACTTCATGTCCTGGTAAACTGCAGGTGTTGCGCCTTCAACTCTCTCTATCTCCATAACTACAGTAGCTTTTGCCTGCGTACCGGGAGTAGTATCCGGAGCAGATATAGTTAAAGATGGAGGAGCTAAATAAATACCTTCCCCATTGGAGGCGAGTGGTATAGAAGCAACAGCTCCACTTGCTAGTGTTACAGTTCCCAATGCTCCAGATGTTTCCTCTGCTCCGACAGAAGATAGTGTAACAGTTGGCGCAGTAGTATATCCTGTACCGGCATCATCAATATGAATTGACTGAATCTTGTAAAAAGTTCTTCCCTGTTTAAAGGGCTGAACTTCTTTAGGATACTTGAAGTCAACATAGACCGGTGTGTTGCCGATATCATTTCCAGCAGCATCTGTTTGACCAGCAGGATAAAATCCGACAGTTTTAACAAAATCTGCAGTTGACCTTGCTGCCTGTGCCTGCGCTGAAATTACAGCCACTAAAGGACCTCCTATGAGGTTCGCAAAGTCAAGAGAAGCGAGCTCTGTTCCTGGGTTTGGCATTTTTTATTCCTTTATTTTTTACCGATGTGTTTATTTTCATTCTCTTCCCATCAGAATAAAAAAGCGTCTG
>JBBRQV010000251.1:0-3348 GCA_038225955.1 Ignavibacteria bacterium
ATTGGGACTAAATCAAGTTTTTCCCATGTAAAGTCTTTATCATCTCTTCCGAAGTGGCCATAAGCTGCAGTCTTTCTATAAATAGGTCTCTTTAAATTCAGTCTCTTCACAATTCCACGCGGAGTCAAGTCAACGTGTTTGTTCAAGAGTATTGAAAGTTTATCGTCGTCAATTTTTCCAGTTCCATTAGTATTTACATAAATTGAAACAGGTTTTATAACTCCGATAGCATAAGAAAGCTGAATCATACATTCTTCTGCAAGTCCTGCTGCAACAACATTCTTTGCAAGATGTCTTGCTGCGTATGCTGCGCTTCTATCAACTTTGGACGGATCTTTTCCTGAGAATGCGCCGCCGCCGTGAGGAGCTTTACCGCCGTATGTATCAACGATAATTTTTCTTCCTGTTAGCCCTGTATCACCGTGTGGTCCGCCGATAACAAATTTACCTGTAGGATTGATGAAATATTTTGTATTCTTATCAATGAGTTTTGCAGGAATAATTTTCTTTATAACGTGCTTCATTATATCTGCTTTTATCTTAGCTTGTGTAACGTTTTCATCGTGCTGAGTTGAAATTACAACTGCATCAATTCTTAAGGGCTTTCCTGAGTTATCATACTCAACAGTAACCTGTGATTTTGCATCAGGTCTTAAATAAGGCATTAGCTTCGGCTGCTTCTTACGAATATCAGCAAGTTTTTTTACAAGCTGATGAGAATACACCAATGTCATCGGCATGTATTCTTTTGTTTCGTTGGTTGCATAGCCGAACATCATACCCTGGTCACCTGCTCCGCCTGTATCAACACCCATCGCAATATCAGGTGATTGTTTATTGATAGCAGACATTACGTTTACCGAATGGTAATCAAATCTGTATTCGCCTTTAGTGTATCCGATTTCTTTTACAACTTCACGTACGATTTTTTGAATATCTACGTAGTGAGTAGTTGTGATTTCACCGCCAACAAGAACTAAGCCTGTTGCAACAAAAGTTTCGCATGCAACTCTCGCATTAGGGTCGTGTTTTAGTATGTCGTCTAATACTGCATCTGATATCTGGTCGCATATTTTATCCGGATGACCTTCACTCACAGATTCTGACGTGAAAAAGTATGACATTTAGTTTTCTCCTTTAATTATTATTTTTATTTTAAACTTTCGAGTACAATTTCAGAAATATCTTTTATTTTTACTTCTTCAGTTTTTCCTTTTTCTTTTATCCCGTCAGTCATCATAGTCATACAGAAAGGACATGCAGCTGCAATTGTAGTTGCGCCTGTTTTCAATGCTTGTTCTGTTCTTTCAATATTAACTCTTTTGCCTTCATGCTCTTCAAGGAACATTCTACCGCCGCCTGCGCCGCAGCACATTCCTTTATCTCGATTCTTATCCATTTCAACAATGTTAAGTCCCGGAATGTTATCAAGGGTTTTTCTTGGCGCATCGTAAATATCGTTGTATCTCCCTAAGTAACATGAATCGTGATACGTAACCGTTTCTTTTATTTCATTCTTTGGTTTTATTTTACCGCTGGTAATTAAATCAGAAATAAATTCTGTATGATGTTGGACATCTAAATTTACACCAAACTCTGTATACTCATTTTTCAATGAATGCATACAATGCGGACAAGCTGTTACAACTTTTTTTACATTATATCTTTTTAATGTTTCTGCATTTTGTTGGGCGAAAGTTGAGAATAAATATTCATTGCCTAATCTTCTTGCCGGGTCGCCCGTGCATTTTTCTTCGCTGCCAAGCACGCCATATTTTACTCCGGCTTCATTCATTATCTGAGCAAAAGATTTCGTTGCGTTGCGGTAGCGTGTATCGAAAGCACCCATACAACCGCTCCAGAAAACTACATCTAAATCATCTGCGCTTCCTATATTTGAAAGTTTCTTTAATGAGTTTGGCTTTCCTTCTTTATCTAGCTCATCGCTGAGCTCATCAATCCAGTCGTTTCTTTCGTTTGCGCCGAATGCCCATGGTGATTCGTTATTTTCTAAATTTCTGAATACCGTATTTAATTCTTCAGGGAAATCAGATTCCATCATCACAAGATTTCTTCTCATATCTATAATGGAAGTAACATGGTCAATCATAACGGGGCACTCCTGAACGCAAGCCATACAGGTTGTGCATGCCCAGAGTTCCTGCGGAGAAATAAAGTCAGGCACTAACGGATGCGGTATCTCTTCGGTTTTTCCTTCGGTTACTATAGGACCAAGTTCTGTAGTTCTTTTTCTTATCTTTGTAACAATCAGTTTTGGATTTAAAAGCTTGCCTGTTGTATTTGCAGGGCAAACCGAGGTACATCTTCCACACTCAGTACAAGTATATCCATCTAATACTTGTTTCCATGATAAATCTTTTATATCTTTTGCGCCCCATTGTGTAATGCTTTCATCTTCAAAATTGATTGGCTTTAAAATTCCTGTAGGCTCAATATCATAATTGGAGAAGAAAGTATTTGGGACTGATGATAGTACGTGAAAATGCTTTGAGTAGGGAAGGTAGTTCATGAATCCAAGTACAACGGCAATGTGTCCCCACCAGAAAGCTCCGTACATAGCAGCTGAACCTTGCGGCTTGAATATATTATATAGAAAATCTGAAATTGGTCTGTAGCCTTGTGAATGCCCGAGCGCGATTCGTTCAATGTTCTGTCCGAACATTGTAACCATTACCATCATAATCAAAAATAAAATCAGAGTAGCGTCTGCTTTGGATGAAGCTTCGACTTGCAATCTTTTTGGAGTTCCAATGTATCTTCTGAATAGCGAAAACAAAACTGTGCAGAAGACAAGCGCTCCGAAGAAATCCTGTGTGACAGTTATAATAGAGTAGACAGGTTTTCCAAGGAATGCAAACGAAAATCCGTGGAAGAATCCTTCTATAAGAGACTCAACTACAACGAGCAGAAGAATCACAAA
The DNA here is from genome assembly GCA_038225955.1 of Ignavibacteria bacterium. GTDB lineage: Bacteria > Bacteroidota > Ignavibacteria > Tepidaquicellales > Tepidaquicellaceae > JAFDZO01. Next base: position 2,942 of record JBBRQV010000251.1, read on the forward strand.
TCCCCAGTAAATACATAGGTGAAGTATACCTGCGAATTTATCGCGGAGAAGTTTCGTTTGAAGGAAGGCGAAGACGAAAGTATTTTTAAGTCTTGTACCTATTTCATTAAATCTGTTTTCCGGTTTTGCAATCTTCAGATAGGATAAAAATCTGTTTACAGAGAAAAGAAAAAATCCTGCTGCGGAAAGAAAAACTACTCCAAAAATTATTTGCTCTACCATTATGAAAATTTATGCAAAATAAGGAAAACAAGCCTAAGAATAAATGTATTATTATTTATAGAAATAAGCGGCTTTGACTTTACTCGGATAGATATAAAACGTTTTTTCTTTTAATGAATCGGCTTTGTAGCCTTTTAAACTCATTTTTGTATTGAGTGAGTCGTAATCGTTTTTGTTCATCGAGG
>JBBRQV010000252.1:0-3273 GCA_038225955.1 Ignavibacteria bacterium
AAAAAATTTCTGGATCCCAACGCAAAATTTGTAAACGAAATGGAAGAACAGGGAGTTCTGCAGATAAATTGAGTTTTGGTGGAGTTGGAAAGTGAAAAGCTAAAAGTAAAAAGTATAAAAAAACTTTATAAAGAAATATGAAAATAAAATCAAACATAATTTTAGACAAGATATGATTAATCTCTCTTATTCAAAACTATTTCTTGCAAAAAATGATTTTAAAAAATCAAAAGATTTTGCTGATAAAATAAGTTTTAGAGATTACTTACATTATATAGGTGCTAAGAAAATACTAGCGCGAATAGCCTATGAAGAGGACGATTTGGACAAAATTATTTCAATAAATGATGCTGCAAGGAAATTTTTTGTTTCGCATGAGGAAATACCCAAAGTATATAGAATATCGGCAATCGGTTATTTTGAAAAAATAATTCAACTCTCAAAACTAAAGGAAAAATTTTCATTAAATGAAAAAATAGATTTTGAGATAAATGATTTTAGAAAGAATTTGGAAGGTAACAAAGATGATATAAGTTTTAAAGAATGGTTTTTAGAAAAAGTAAATAAAATAAAATAAAAAAGCCGGCTTGAGCCGGCTTTTATGTACGGAAGCTTATTCCTTTATTGGGATTCCAATTCCCCCACTTCCGTCTGTGGAATCATTTCCACTTCCGTTTCCGTCTGTGGAATCACCTTGTGCATAATAGGACTTGTAATTCTTACTGCTTTGAGTATCGCTCTTCGCAGTCATTGAGAAGACAGATACTGTTGTAATAACTGCAACAATGATTGCTGCAACGATTTGGTTAACTTTGGATTTCATAAGGTTTACTTTTGTTTTGTTGGCAAGTGAGTTATTTCATTTGCTTGTTACAAAAGTATTTTTATACCTTACCTAAAACCTTACAGCATTCTTACAATATTTCCGCAATTCATTCTTTTAAAATACAGCCCCTTTATTTATGTTTTTTTTATTACTAAATTAACTGCAACTAACCTTCCCCTATGTATAGAATATTTTATCTCTTAGCTGTATCATTTGTTTTATTTTTCTCATTCAATTCTTGTAAAAAAACTCAAACCATTACTAAAAACAAATGTGACAGCGTTAGTAAAATGCCATATACTCTCTCGCATTTTTCAAACGTATATTATGGGGCTAAAAATTATTTGATTGGCGGCTCTGAAAACGATTCAATCACAAATACTCTTTTAATAAAAGACACACTGGGATTCAAGCATGATACATTGCATTGCCTTCCCCAAAAATTAATGAACGGTTTTGCTTTCAGATTAGACAACTATGTGTATTATGGAGGAGGATATTCAACAAATTGGGCAAACAACTACACATCTAAAAAAGACACTCTCTATAGTATTATATATACTTCTTCATCTCGAGGATTTGCATCAGCCGATTCAGGGAAAATTTATAAAACACTTAATTCAGGAGCTTCATGGAATTCAGGCAAAGTCCAAACGATTGCACCTTTACGTTCACTTTATTTTTATCCGGGTACAAATTATGGATGGGTCATTTCAGATTCTTCTTCAAGTAAAATTTTCAAAACTTCAAATAACGGTGACTCTTGGGATAGCATTGGAACTGTTATAGGTGCAGCAAAAATAAAATCAATTAATTTTGTAAGTCAGGATACAGGCTGGGCTGCAGGCTCGGAGGGTAAAATATTTAAATCTAATAATGGTGGCACTGCTTGGGATACAGTTCAAAGAAAATCATTTGATAATTTGAATTCCATTTTTTTTCTGAACCGGGATTTCGGGTGGGCATGCGGTGATAACGGTAGAATCGTAAAAACAACTAATGGGGGAAGTACATGGGATACATTGAAGGTTACAGCTAGAAATTTATATTCAATCTGTTTCAAAGATGTCTCAACAGGCTATGCAGTTGGTGATAAAGGAACAATTGCAAAAACTACAAATGGAGGAGTGAATTGGAATATTGTAAAGGTTCAGTCTTCCCAAACGCTCCGCTCAATAAATATGAGAGGCAGCGATACTACAATTGCGTGCGGAGATAAAGGCAACCTTCTTTACACCAATGACGGAGTTAAGTGGGAGAGAGTGTACGGTATTACACCTAATAATCTTAAAGCAGCATGCTTTATTCCGGGTACAAATAAAACTTCTATTTGCGGCTCGAATGGGTTTACCTCCTATGCAAATGAGGGATGTTTCAAGTATAAAACTTCCAAAGAAGTTTATAGAATGTATTTGCTGAATTCCGATTCTACATGGAAAGCATGTGAAAGCTTGCCAAATCCTGTCTCAGAAGTTTTTTCTTCTGCGGGAGCGTTAACAAATTCTGATGCATATGTTGTAGGAGGCAGAGATTCTGTCGGCGCATATTCAAATAAAATTTTAAGATATTCATCAGCAACAGGTCATTGGACTTATTGCACAGACCTGCCTTCCCCCAGAAGTTATGGAGGATTGGCAGTGGTTTCCGATAGCTTAATGTTATTTTTGGGAGGAGTAAATTCAACCAATGCAACTGATACAATGTATAAAATCAGCGTTAATAATCCTTTAACTCCGGATGTCTTAAGTATCTCATTCGGGGCAAAATATCCTGCTGGGGGAATATATGGTATGGGTTCTTATGGAGTTAAATTCCGTAAAATCGGAATTTTCAGTGGAGGAATGGACGATACTCTCAGGTTTTATAAATTTAATGTGAGAACAAATAAAACTTATGATAGTCTCTTTGTTGATACATGCGCTGTTTTAGATCCTACTTTTGCATCAATAACAATCAAAGCCGGAATATATACAGTTAATTGGGCATGTCCTTCAATGGAGTCCCCTGATAGCCCGCCTCATATATTGGAAAATTCTAATACTACTTTAGCAGAAAATTATACCCTCACTTCCTCAACAGAAGTAATAATCGTTAGCCCAGAATTTGCCATTTGCATAAACAATGCAATAAACAAACAATATACTAATGAAGTTATTGAAAATAATCGGACTGATAAAAACTTTATAGATTCTATTGAGATACTTGATGATGATTTCGATTTATTGGGTGGAATAAATGAAAATTTTAATTCAAGAGATGATGATATATACTTTACCGAACACTCATAGTTAATATAAAATATTTTATATTAACATATTAGTTTCTGTCTTATGTATCTTAAAGATTTATTTGCAGGATTATTTTCAATCTCTGATTTAAATAAATTAAACATGTTGAAATATTTTTTTTTCGCTTTGGTGGTTTCACCCATTTCGTAATATAATATA
>JBBRQV010000253.1:0-3183 GCA_038225955.1 Ignavibacteria bacterium
AAATAGCGGAATATTAAATACCGGAGATAAATCTATTTTGTTTGCTAATACTGCTTCAGACCCTATTGAAAATAATACCAACAGAATTATCGGAATTGTAATTATGCAAGTAAGAGATATTGGAACCGGCAGCTTTTCATTTTTAGGAGCTGCTGTTAATTCAGGTGTGATCCCATATAACAATTTTAGTGTTATCAGAACTACGGGACCAACTGGCAATGTAGGGCCAAGTATTTTTTGTAATTGGTTAGTTAATGTGGATAATACAAGAACTCTTACTTTGACCTTTCTATCTGTTTATGATAATGGACGTGATATGACTCAGGCAAATATATGGTATAGCGGTCCGGTAGTAGGTTTGTGGAGTCCTATAGGAAGCCCTTCTAATATTTCCGGTTCTGACCCCAGAACAATTTCTGTTGCTCCTTCAGGCAATGGATTTTTTACAGTCTCTGATCCTTCTCATCCAGTACCCGTTGAACTTGCATCATTTACCTCAGCGATAAACGGAAACAATGTAAATCTTAACTGGAGTACAGTTTCAGAGCAAAATAATTCAGGATTTGATATTGAAAGAAAAAATTCTAATTTTTCATGGGAAAAAATCGGGAATGTTGCAGGTAACGGAACTTCAAATATAGTGCATTCATATTCTTTTGAAGATAGGAACATTGTATCAGGGAAATATAATTACAGATTAAAGCAAATCGACTTCAACGGTAACTATAAATATTATGATTTAACGAATGAAGTAATAATTGGCTTACCGGGCAAGTATGACTTGACGCAAAATTATCCCAATCCATTCAATCCTTCCACAACAATAAGTTATCAGCTTTCACAAGCAAATTTTGTTTCATTAAAAATTTACAATATGATTGGTAAAGAAGTAGGAAATTTAGTTAATGAAAATCAGACCGCAGGATTTTATTCTGTAAAATTTGATGCATCAAAATTAGCCAGTGGAATTTATTTCTATAAATTACAAACAAATGATTTCACTGCGACAAAGAAATTACTGCTTTTGAAATAAATGAACCTGTGAATTTATGATACTATAACTTATATTAAATATAAAATCCCTGAGGGATTTAGTTTCCTCAGGGCTTTTTGCGTTTATGTAAACTGTTAGGATTTTGTTAGGATTTCTTTTACATTTAAATAACTTTAAATTATTTTTAAATACAAGTATTTTAATTATTGTTGTTTAAATTATGCTATTAATTTTTACAATATAGTTTTTTTGTATTTAGCAATTTTATTTTCACCAAGATTTTTTATTAATCATTTCAAAATATTTCCCTATGAAAAAGTATTACATTTTACTCCTGATAATTTTAGGATTCACATCAATTAATTTACAAGCTCAGACATACGTTTGGAACAGAACGGATTCAGCGGACTTTCAACTTGCAACAAACTGGACACCTAACAGAAATGCTCCGGCTGTAACAGATGTTTTGGTCTTTAACAGCGGGGCAGTCGGAAGTGTAGTTTCTAATATTAATGCCACTCAAACAATCGCAGGATTTCAGGTTACTAATAATACGTTTGTAAGAATAACAAATACTCATACAGCATTAATTTCCATTACAGGCGGAACAGGTCCCCAGTTTTCTATTGATGCAGGAAGCACATTAGAATTGGCAGGCGCTGTATCGGCCGATTCCGTTGGCTTTAACCTTGCCACAGGAACAACAGCGACTATTGCAGGTATATTTACTATGAAATCTTTTGGCGGTACACCAAACCATAGATTTAGAGTAAAAGATGCCGCTGCAGCAAACTTTAATAATGGCTCAGTGTTTACATTCGGACCGGCTGTTGCAGGTAATGCATTCGGCTCTGCGGTTAATGCTTCATCAGGGAATAACTCAGTTGTGTTCAACAGCGGTTCAAGATTTATTTCAAAGGCAGGTGCAAATCCTTTTGCGCAAAGTACACCAAACTCATTTGTAGTTTTTAATACAGGCAGTACATACGATCATCAGCAGACAGGCGCTCCATCAGTTTCAGGAAGGGATTTTGGAAATTTTGATTATAATAATTCCGGCACAGCTATTTCATCTTCCGGCGCAGGTACGTTTACTTGCCAAAATCTCACAGTGAATGTGGGTACATTTAATGTCAATCTAACAGGAAGACTAAATATTACCGGTGATATTAACGTTGCCTCCGGAGCAACTTTGAAATTTTTTCCGGCATCATCTGACTCTATATTTTTAAACGGAACTTCACCTCAGAATATTTTAGGTGCAGGAACTCTTACTTTTGCAAATGGTACAAGTACAAATAAAGTAATTTTAAATAATTCAAACGGCGTAACGCTCGCCAGAAATTTAACTTTGAAAAATTTGTATCTTCAATCAGGTAATGTAACACTTGGAGCAAATACTTTAATAGTAGATTCTACTTTTACAGGCTCTGCATCGAGCTTTATAAAAACAAACGGCGCCGGGTCATTTAAACTTAATAATGTTGGCAATGTAGCAACGTTATTTCCTATAGGAAATACAACATACAATCCTATTTCAATGACTAACTCAGGCACAGCGGATAACTTTACTGTTAGCTTAAAAAACTCAATTGATAATCCTACATTAGATGATAACCATGCAGTAACAAGACAATGGAGTATTGCAGAAGATGTAGCCGGCGGAAGCAACTGTACTTTAATTTTGCAATGGGGATTAGCTGATGAAGGTAGTTCGTTCAACAGAGCAAATTCTTTAATTGGGCATTGGAATGGCGCTACTTATGATATGTTAACAGCCACTCTTGGAGGTTCTAATCCATATACTGCAACAGCAAATAATGTTACAGCATTTTCGCCGTTTGTAGTTACTGATGATGTAGCTTTACCTGTTGAACTTGCTTCATTTACATCGTTAATTAACAGCAATAATGTAAAACTAAGCTGGAATACTATTTCAGAATTAAACAATTCAGGATTTGATGTTGAAAGAAAAAATGATTCAGGTGTATGGAATAAAATTGGAAATGTTTCAGGTAATGGAACATCAAATACTGCTCACAACTATTCATATCTAGATAATAATCTTGCATCAGGAAGATACAGCTACAGACTGAAACAAATTGATTACAACGGAAACTATAAGTATTATACTTTATCGAATGAAATAACATTAGGAACTCCAACTAAATTTGCATTGAGCCAGAATT
>JBBRQV010000254.1:0-3175 GCA_038225955.1 Ignavibacteria bacterium
CCTTTACCATAGGAAGTTGTTACTTCGTATGGTACAGGAAGAATCGCAATTTTTGAATTTTTATAATCTGAGTATTGCTCTTCTATCGCCAGAAAGTTTTTCTTAATAGAATAGTATTTTTTATCTTTCATTTTTTATTGGATGTTGAATGATGTATGATGTATGTTGTATAGTAAAGTGTTGCTGTAAATTAATTTTTTGGAATTTCATAATCTTCTGCATCGAACATATCTTTTATCATCTCTGCTAATGTCTTCTTTATCTGAGTTTCGCTGCTTACTTCATTTGTAGGTTTATTTGTAATTTCTTTTGCAATAGATTTATCAACTTCAACAACTGATTCCGTTATTCTAAAATTTTGTTTTACGGGTTTTGCTTCGACGCTTCTGTTCTTTAACGAGTTTACGATTGCAATCATTTCCGATAAATCTTTCACCTCGGTATTTACTCTGCATAGCTCGATTAAAATTGATTCAAGTAAAAGTTTCTGATTGCCTGAAAACTTAAATCTTCCTTCACTCTCGAATAAAATTTTGAGAAGCCTTAAAACCTGTCCCTCGGTATATTTTTTTGAAGTCTCTAAGTATCTGCTACGAATCACATCTGATTCATTTAATAACTCAACGTTACTCGTAGAAACTATTATTAATAAATTTCTTAAATGTTCAAGCAGACCGTTGAAGAAGGTCTGTAAATCAAATCCCTGGTCAACGAGTAAACTGAACGAAGAAATAATTTCTTTTGAATTTCCTTCCTGTATGTAATCTGAAATCTTAAAGAATGTTTCTTTATCGGGGAGATTTAAAAATTTATTAAGCTCATCAAATTTTATATTAACTCCGCAGAAGGAAATAGCCATATCAAAAATTCCCTGCGAGTCCCTCAATGCGCCATCGCCAAGCTTAGCGATTAAAAATAACGACTCTTCATCAATTGTGATTTTTTCTTCCTTAGCAATTGTTGTAAGATTTGCAATTATCTCAGCAATCTTTATTCGTTTTAATATGAACCTCTGGCATCTGCTTAAAATTGTCTGCGGTACTTTTTCGGGATTTGTTGTTGCTAAAATAAACACAAGATATTCCGGCGGCTCTTCGAGAATTTTCAACATTGCATTGAACGCTGCGCCTGTAAGCATATGGACTTCATCAACGATGAAGAATTTTTTCTTTCCTTTGATGGGATAAAACTTTGCGGCATCCTGAATTGCACGCACATCATCAATGCCTCTGTTTGATGCAGCATCAAGCTCGAATACATCGGGATGTGTTCCCTTAGTGATTTCAATGCAGCTATCGCATACATTGCACGGCTCGCCGTCTTTTAAATTTTTACAGTTTAGCGCTTTTGCAAAAATTCTTGCGATTGTAGTTTTGCCAACACCACGCGGACCGCTTAAAATATACGCGTGTGCGATTTTTTCAGTGATGATTGCATTCTTTAACGTATCCGTTACAAATTCCTGTGAAGACACTTCTTCGAATCTCTGCGGTCTGTATTTTCTTGCCGATACCTGGTAACCTTTAGTCTCTGCCAATTGTATAATGTAAAATTAAAATTGTTTAGTGTAGTTTTGCACTGAAAGCTGTGTCCCTTCAAGACGCATCCATAAACAAGTAACTAGATTATTATAGGAATTAATTCCGATATAATCACCGAAGAAAATCGAAGGCACGGGTGTAAATGGTGAATCATTAATCTTAATATTTTCAAAAGTCTCGCCGCCATCAGTGCTTCGTGCAAGATAAACATCGGTTTGGTTATCGCTGTAATTTCTTCTGTCATAAAACAAAACGTTTACTATTCCGGTAACAGGGTCGACACAGAAGTGACTCATGAATTGCTCTTTGCCATTCCCAATTGCATCGTCGTTTACTCTTATAGGTGCGCTCCATGTTTCGCCTTCATCGGTAGATTTTACTATGAAAACATCGTGATCTTTATTCGTGCTATCAGAGTAATTAATATAAATCGTTCCTCTGTAAGGACTATTTGAAATATCGCAGTCTGTGAAAGGCAATCCGTTTGCGCGGTAAATTCCCGGCACATCATAAGCCCATCCGCCAACCTGATTTACTGCAAATTTTTCTTTTTCAAAGCTAAGCCCGCCGTCAGTTGATTTCGTAAACACAATTCCATTTGGTCCTGCCCATGCAATGTAGATTTTTCCATCAAGACTCACACACGGCACTGCACCCTCAACAGTAGAATCATTATCTAAAGCATCACCAAGTTGAGTTGAAATATTTATCGGTGGTGAAAATGTATCTCCGAAATTTGTTGAACGGGAAAATAAAATTTTTGACGAATCTTTTTTATTACTACTTCCATATTTATCAAACTGTGTCCATGCTATATACAAATTATTTTTAAACTCTCTATTACTTCTATCCGATGTAAGCCATTCTTTATCCATGAAAGGAACGCTGCCATCATTGCCATAAATTTTTTTGCTATTGCTCCAAGTTTTGCCGCCGTCAGATGAGCGCGCAATCATAATTCCCGTATTGCCGAAAGGTCCCAAGTGGCAGTAGTAAGCATTGCCCAGCATATCGAAGTATACCATAGGGTCACCATAGATAACAGGTCCCGGCATCTTGCCTTCAGTCCATGTTTTACCTTTATCGAACGAATAATAATACCAATCTAAGTTCGCTCCGCCTATAATATTGTCAGGATTAGTCGGATTGATTGCAACCGTTACTTCCTCGGGCTCGAAGAATGTTGAGGACTTATTTACCTGAACATTTTTTTGAACGTCATTTTGCGCAAGTAAAAGCGAGGGGAGAAGTAATAAAACTGCAATGAATAATCTCATTCAATTAAATATTAATGGGGTGATAAATCTGAACTCTGTTATCTGAATTCTGAACTCAAAATAAATCTTATTTCTTAAATAAAATTTTGTTCGTTCCAAATACATACTTAAATCCATCTTCAACTTTCTCCACCGGAATTATAGTCAGCTTCGATTTTATTTCATCTGAAATCTCTACCAAATCTTTTTCATTCTCTTTCGGAATCAATACCGTCTTTATTCCACTGCGTAATGCCGCAAGCAATTTTTCATTCAGTCCGCCGATTGCAAGCACATTGCCTCTCAGAGTTATTTCGCCCGTCATAGCAACATCAGTCTTCGCCGGCATTTTTGTGATTGCTGAGAGCATTGCCATTA
>JBBRQV010000255.1:0-3159 GCA_038225955.1 Ignavibacteria bacterium
TCGAAGCAGTGCGAAGGGAGGGCGGGGGTCCTCCGTGTCTTAGCAGGTACGGAGTAATTTATAGAATCTCACCTCTATAAATAAATTATTAAAATAAGATTATTGAAGGTTTCGTTTTTATTTTTCAATCGAAACCTTGAAAATTAAAAGATAGTAAAAACAATACTTGAAAATATATCTTTGAAGTAAATTTTATTGAAATTCATAATTAAATATTGTAAAAACAAAATTTGCAATCTAGCTTAAATGCCAATAAAATTAATTAAACAATTATTTAAGGTTCAAAAAATGAATTTAGCGAAACCTTCAGTTTGAAATCTGAAATCTGAAATTAAAAAAAGCTCCCGGCAGCGGATTTTTCCCCTGGCAAACCACTGCCGAAGACGGAGCAAAACTTGCTTCAATTAACAATTACTAATTATCAATTAACAGAATTTAGTTTAAAGGTATTATTTAAAATTTTATAAGCTGTTAATTGCAAATTTTTAATTACTAATTGGAATTTAAAGCTCCCGACAGCGGATTTTTCCCCTGGCAAACCACTGCCGAAGACGGAGCAATTTTTTTTATGCGAGCTTACGAACCTCGGGCTCTATAGAGCGTTCAACATTGCAAATCTGCGGAGGCAAATTAACACGGAAGATATAAACCGTTTCCGAGCCTTTATTCCATGCAGGCTCATTACGTCCCCAATTAAAATGGTACTCAGTATAGTCTAAAGCGTTATCATAAGCTTTGCGGTTCTCCCCTTTGCCTGAGTGCAGATAAATGTAGTCGCCCTCTCTTACCTCACAGTAAGGAAACCAATATGTGTGCTGAAATTCATTTGATATCGAGTGGAATTCGTCGTAAGTGGAATCGAATAAAATGTAGTTGTGCAGATTTGTATCACGAAGAACTTCGATTAGAATATACTCACTTGCTGCCTGCCCTCTTTGGTAGGCTGAAATGATTTTCAGTTCATACATAATGATAAGCTAATTAATTTGTCAAAAATTGGGCATACTACGCCCCCTTCATTTTCGACTGTGCCTATCGAACGATGAACTTCCTGTTTTTTCTATATTTCGGATTTACTCCCCCTAAATCCCTTTTTGAAATGTATAAACGGTAAGTAACAGCATTAGCCGGAAACCGGCATCTCCGGTAAAAAAGCCCGCGGAGAGCATTTAAAAATATCCGCTAACTTATTTATATGATTAAGATTATACTTGCTCGTGTAGTTTGAGCTTTCAACCTTTCCAATAAATCCGGGTGATAAATTCAGCAGATGGGCTAATTCACTTTGTGAAATGCTTTTCTGCATCCTTTTCTCTCTTGCTGTATTAATAACGAACTGCTCTATTTCTGTCGTTTTACTTGACTTCATTACTATTCAAAAAAAGTCAATTTTATATTAACATACACTTGCCTATAGAGAAGTTTTAATTATCGAATATTTCTCTTGAAAAATATTTTCTGTGATTAAAACTTAGTACAATTGTATTGTTTTACATAGAGCCATGTAAACTAAAGTTAAATTTTTATTTTGAGAAATTCAAAACAATAAAACAAACCTCAATGTGCTTTATTACCGTGTATTTAAGATGAATAAAAAAAGAACTTTATTTTTATAATAATTAGCTTTAAGTTTTGAATAGGCATCAGTACTAAACTAAATCAGCCCGGAGGTCAGCTATGAGAAGCGATTCTCTCCATTCAAAATTTTCCTTTAGAGGAATTTCATTTCTTTTTTTAATTTCAATTTTATTTTTTTCGCAAAATGTTTTTGCAATCAATTCGTTTATTGCAAATACTAATTACAATATCATAAAAAATTTTTCAAAAACTCAAATGTTAGAGCCATGAGAACCTTAATTAAAACACTCGGAATATTTTTAATTTTATTTGTATCTCGAAATATTTTTGCACAAAGCGGGTGGGTAGATGTATCTAATCCGGAATCTTATGGTAATTTAAGAAAAATTTATTTCTTTTCTGATAATCTTGCCCTTATTAAAACTGATGCAAATTATTGTTTGGTTTCAACTAATTCAGGGGCTAATTGGAGCAGAGAAGATTTAAACTTTACACCCTCATCATTTAATGAATACGAGTATGCAGCATCAGGGGTGATTTTTGCTATAAAGGGATTCAATAAAGTATTATTAAAGTCTACTAATAATGGAATATCATATGATACAGTTAATATTGCCACATCTGAAACAGGAAATTTTACTAACCTTAATTTTTTAAATGCGCAAACAGGATTTGTAAATAAGTACGATTATGGGATTTTATATCTGACAAGAACCGTGAATTCGGGAGTAACTTGGGATACTGTATATAGGTTCTTTAGAAACGATTTTCCACCTGCTGTATGCTATGAATATTTTGGCGGATTTAATCTTAATGCGGGAGGTACAGCATACGCAACAAACGTTTTAAGCTGTACTAATGGTCCTGGTACCAGCTACAGTTGCCGCATTAAAAAAAGTACAAACGCAGGCTTAACATGGGAAAATGCCACCGCTTATAAAAGCTCTTCAAGTGCATATACAAGCTTAGTATATTCTGACTCAGCCTGGGTTTATTTTCAGAATTCAAATAAACTCTTAAGATATAAGAGCTCATCTTCTATAATAGATACAATAACCAATAGTACAGGTAATTATTATTTTAAAAACAGGAAAGAGGGGTTTTACTATTCGGGGAGCTCTTTTTTAAAATTTACTATAGATTCAGGGCATACATGGTATGATATCCAAGGTGTTATTAATGTTTCAGGCATAAATTTTTTAAACGCTACAACTGGAATTTTAATCACTTTTGATAATAAAATATACAGAACAAATGATGGCGGCACTTCTGTTACACATGTTTCGTTAGTAGTCGCTGATAAGTTTTCTCTATCGCAAAACTACCCCAACCCGTTTAATCCATCAACAAAAATAAATTATGAAATAAAATCATCTGGATTTGTATCGGTGAAAGTTTTTGATTTACTCGGAAAGGAAGTTGCTTCACTCGTAAACGAAAAACAAAACGCAGGCAGTTATGCAGTAGATTTTAATTCGTCTGAATTTAATCTACCAAGCGGAATTTATTTTTATACGCTGAACGCAGGGGAGTTTAAAGAGGCAAGAAAGATGGTGCTGGTGAAATAGAAGAATTGAATCA
>JBBRQV010000256.1:0-3123 GCA_038225955.1 Ignavibacteria bacterium
AATTGATATTCAACACCGCGTGCCGGATGAGTAAGAGGAACCTCTTTTTTTCCATTATCGAAAACAGTAATGTGTCCGTTAGGAAGCCGTCTTATATCATGCTGCCCCCATAACTTTAAGTTATCATTAGTAAAAGTAAACTGGTTTCTTTTGCCGCTAAACCGCCATATTATTTCGCCTGTAGTTCTGCTTATTTTTGTAATCTCATTTAAGTACCTTGAGGATAACAGATAATTTCCGTCGCTATCAACTTCTATTGCATTGCAATGCGTCCAGTCTACATTTACCGGACTACTAAGCCAGGCAGAATCAACATCATCAAACTGAAAATGATCAAACGTTTTCCACTCAAAAATTAAATTTTTATTTTCGTCTAGCTCTTGTATTAGCCCTCCTTTCACCTGGGCTTGTTTCGACCCGGGGTTTCCATTGAAAAAGTGATAACTAGAAAGGTCCATTGTTCGGGTTAAAGTCCCTAAAAGAACGTAATGCCCGTTTGGCAAAATAATAAACTCATGATTATCCGTTGCATAATCATTTACACAAACTATTGAATCAATTATCTGAAAATTTGAATCAAGCACAAAGTTTTTATTCCTTATGCAAAATGCCATTTTCCCATTTTGCTGCAATTTAAAATTTGTATAATTTCCCTGGGGAGTAATTTTATAAAAAACCATATTACCTTTCCCATCTATAATACTTAACGAAGGTTTGTATTGAGTATTGTTTATGCTTTTAACAGGTGTCATTAAATAATATCCTGTGCTCGCAGGATTGTAAACTGAAGCACTATAAGGGAAATACTGGCAAAAAGCAGACGTGAAGCAAAATAAAAACAGAATTGTATACTTTTTCATGTGTTTGTAGAATTGTTTACTTCAGATGTAATATATACTTTTTGGACAAAAAAAATCCGTAAAAATTTAAAACTTTTACGGATTTAAAAGTTTAATAAATAACTTTATTACTTAACAAGAATCATTTTCTTTGTCTCCTGGAATTTATCAGTGTAGATTTTATAATAATAAATTCCCGATGCTTTATTTACACCGTTAAATTCTATTTCATAACTTCCTGCTTTCAAATTTTCGTTCACTAAGTTATCAACTTCCCTTCCCATTATATCGTAAATTTTTACCGATGTAAACCCGCCAAGAGGAATATCGAATTTAATTTTAGTTGTAGGATTAAACGGATTCGGATAATTCTGGAATAACTTAAAATCCGATGGCAAATAAGTCCCTAATGGATTAATACCTATCGTATTTGGTGTTATGTAAATTTTGAAAATCGATTTAGATGCATTTGAACCTGTACCCGCATTTCTTCCTCTTGAATTAATCATTGTAACAAAAGGATTAGCCTCGAAAGCTTCTATTCCTCCGTAAATATATCCGACAAATGTTCTACTCGTAATAGAATTAAGTCTAATAACACCGTTAGGATATTTAGGCAGTGATGATTCCAAAATTAAATCCCCATCAGCACCGAGCTTTCTGTTTTGCGGATATCTTATTGGCAGGATAGAATCTTTAGATGTTCCGTTTGAGAATTTTGTAATACCGGTAATATCTGTAATGAAAGGAACGCAAGGTCGCAGACCCCCGAAGTCACAGCTATCTATTACAGCTTTATGCTGAACAGTATCGTAACTATATAAACTTATTCCTCCGAAAAATAACGTAGTCATATTGTTTCTTGCGGAATCATAAGCAGGAAGAACCGGACAATGATAATGACTGAATCTTTGCTTAAATGTCGGTTCGATTGATATCGAAGAAGAAGCAATATAAACAGGTTCAATAAAAGGAACATCTTCATCCTTATGGAATACTCCCCCGTAAATAGTTACTCCCTGAGTACCTGAAGAAGAAGTTATTTGCTGAACAACATTCAAATCTCTTCTATGAAGATTAGTCGTATCCACAATGTATGATTTATTTGTAATACTTAAATTTGTACCATCATCTACAATATCAAACTTTTTTACACAATCCGTATATTTCTGAAAAAATAAAGGAGGACCTGAATTAGGGAAACCATATTTCCCTGTAAACATCTGACCTGTTACTATATAGTATGAGCTATTTATTTTCTTTAGTTCACCGCCTGTTACTGCAAATGTTGTATCAGTAATTTGTCTTACATAAGGAGCAACAGAGCTATTAGTCTTAATAGCATTTATCATTCCACTCACGTTTATCGCAGAGAATTTTGAAAAAGTAACAAAAGTATCAAGCGAACCTACTGAATCTTTTCCGTATCCGCCTGCAATATATAATGTATTTACATTTTGAAAAAATTCCATATTTGTCGAACGGAACTGCCCCGACATTGCGAGCGGTAAATCTGCAAAAATACTCCTGCTCCAGACACTGTCCGTGGTGGGGTCATAAACATAAAACCTTGAGTTTGCTTCTGTAACCGCAAAACCGCCTAATGGAGGAACAGGAAACGAGTGCATCCCGTTTGTTCTGCCGCCGATTAGTAGCCAGTAATTGCCTGATTCCCCTATGGTATACGATTGAAGCCCCGGGGCATTTTGCCTTTGATACTCCTGAATTTCTACAACAAAAGGTACTGTTGACTGTGCCTGGATCTGAATAGCAGAAAAAATAAAAAACAGAATTAATAAAGTTTTCTTCATGAGACGGGTTTTTTAAGTTAAATGAAATGCGCAGTCCAAAGGCTAGGGAATAAGCAAAAATAACAAATCTAAATTAAAATTAATATAGTCTCCGTTATTTTTTTATAAAAAAAGTAATTTTATGTTAAACCTTTTCCAATTCCCATTGTCAAAATACGAGGGAAAACCACGCCCAAACCTTTCTTATTCTTTTACCGTAGATATTGATAGTTTTCTAAGATTTATTTTTATATTTAATACCTTTTTTGCGAACTGTATATTTTTTAAAATTGTTATAAATCGAAAATTCCTGGTTTGAATAAATACATAAAATTTGCAATTATAATTGTTGTAATCGGAGTAATCTTATACTTTTTAATCCCTAAGTTAACTTCCAAAGAAAAACCTCAAACTCAAAACCAAGCTCAGGGCGATGGCTATACTCCCGCAGACGGATACATTATTAAATCTTCTACATTAGATAATGAAATACA
>JBBRQV010000257.1:0-3119 GCA_038225955.1 Ignavibacteria bacterium
GATAACCAATCAACTGCAACTTATTTGTGCTTTGCAAATAACCAAGCAGCATTCGCGCCGCTAGGTTCAAACATTGCGCAGTTGGTTACAAACCAAACATCCAATGGCGGACAGTTATCAGCTGGGGAAGACTTCATAGTACAGCAAATTAAATTCTCTATCTTGTTTCCGCAGTTTTCTGCAGAAGTTGAATACGGAAACCCTGATATAGTTTCTACAATCTTCACAAATGCTGTTTGCGAATTCAAAGTCTCAAACAAAACAGTTTGGCAGGGGATTTTAGCAACTGTAAGAGAACCAAACCAAAGGTTTGCAGTACCTGGTTTCGCAGTTCCAGGTCAGGCTGCAAGTGGTTACACAGCAGTTGGTGCCGCATTAATTCCCGCGATTAACCCAATTACTTTCCAGCCTCAGGGATATATCTTGAATAGCTCTGTAAAGATTGATTTAAGAAGTCAAGCAATTGCCCTAAAATCTCAGGTTGCATTCGATATGAGTATTAATACCGGTAAGATTGTTGCTGCAACTGTTGACTTATCTGTTACACAGGCATTTATTTGCTGCGAGTTAATCGGTTTAAGACGTAGAGCTGTAAGCTAATTTTATCATCATCTAGGTAATTTAAAATTGCTTAGTGTTCATAGGAGAAAATCGCCGGTTCGCCGGCGGTTTTATTTTCAAAATAAATTTTAATATATATAAATTTATGGATTTCCGTTCAGACATAATAAAAAAATACTCAGATGTAAAACCTAATTTTATGACTTTTGTCGGTGTAGTTCCTGCGTTAGCAACATCTACAATATCGTTAACGCTTGATAAGTCATTCGATTTTTTAGCGGAGGCAATAACCGGCTTTGCATTTGACCCAACCGACCCTAGTGTTACCGGATATTTTACTATCTCGCAAATCAATCTAGGTAATGCAACAAACAATATTCAAGGTACAGGAATTCATTCAATGTACTTTAAACAATTCAGCGCATTTCCTATTCGCTTTCAGGAGTTGTTCCCGGGTGGAAGAGATATTCAATTCTATGTAAAGAATGAATCCAACTTCACAAACAAAATTAATATTATCATACAGGGTAAATCTTTAACCGGCAAACTTAACTAATGTCAATTTTATTAGAGAATCTCAACACACAAAATTTTAATTCTGCGCTTTTCAATAAGCACAGAAATTTTTCTTTTGTAAAAAACTTACAGCTTGTTAATCCGGACCAAACGGCATTAGATTTCTCTATTCAAAAAGTTCCACAATCATTCTTACGAATCGATAAGATAGAAGTAAGTTTTATTAACGCGTTCAATGTAGCCGGAGCAGCCTTTACTGATAGCAATGACTTCTCAGGTTATTTGAAATTCAAAATAAAAGATATTGACGGCGGTCAAACGTTCGTTTCTCATGTTATACCAATAGAAAAAAAATTCACTTTAAATAATGTTGTTGTTTGTAGCGATACGGTTATCACAAACAATATTACATTAAATATACTTTCAGCAGATATAAAGTTTATGTTCAATGGCGGGATAAGTCCTGCGCCGGAGTTCCAAAGTTTTAATCTGCACTTTCTTATTTCAGTAACCGACTATCCTAAGAATGATTACGATGTAACACCTTCAGGGGTAGTTCCAAAACATAAATTAAGCAGATGAACATTGTAAGTATTAACGGAGAATCCGTAAATGTATTTGAAATTGGTTTTTACCACACAGCCGGTTTAAATTTATTTATAGGTAGAAAAAATAAATTTATTAAATATTTTGTTTTTGAAAATGGGAAGGATTTAGACGATGCATTAGCTAGTTTAGATAGTGCGTTAACTGGCGAGATAATTAATTTCCAGGGCTATCGCGTAGTGGGTAGATTCGTTCAAAATTTCGATAAAATTAATAATTCAAACGGACATTTTCTTCGTATTGAATTATTCACTATCAAATCACTGTACATTGGCTTGGTTAGTAAGGAGTTGTTAGATGATGCTTTTGATTCCTTAGTAATATTTTTAAATGAGTTACCGGGTATTCCTGATATACAAGCTGAGGTAACTGCGCTTCAAACTGAGGTAACTGCGCTTCAAACTGAGGTAACTGCGCTTCCAACTGAGGTAACTGCGCTTCAAACTGAAATAGCTCCTGCGAATTGCAAATTTGTTTCTTCAAGTTTTGCAGGATTACCAAGCCCATTCTTTACAAATTTACTCGATGCTTACACTGAGGCGGCGGAGGGGGATACGATTATAGTTAACGCAGGGGAGTATGTAGAGCCTCTAATAGAGCTGAGAAATAACGTTTCAATTCATTGTCTTGGCTCGGTACACATTACCGGGAGCGATAGACTTTTGTTTACCGATGGCGGCACAGAATTAAATTTTAAATTACTTGGATTCCCGAATATCACAGCAACGAATTTCTTAGATGTTTCTGGAGGAAGTGTTGTATCATGTTATTTGAATGAGGTAAATATTTCCGGTAAGCTTTTGAATTTAGATAAGGGCAATGTATTTTTTGACATTGCAAAAATTATCTCAGGAGCAATTGATATTAAATCCGGAGTTTGCAAAATGAATACTAAAGAATTGTTGCAAGGTTCAGGTTCAGACGATAACATACATACAGAGAGTACAGGAGTTTTATATTTAACGGCTGAAAATATTGAATCATCTATTAAATGTGAGGGCGGTTCTACACTTCATTTGAAAACGCTTACGCTGTTACAAAAATTCAGCGGTAATAAATTCCTTACGTTCTTTGATTCTGCAACTATATTTATTGAGTGCAACAAAATAAAAACAAATGGCAGTTCATTTGATATAGTTTGGTTTCATGGCAGCGCAGATGTAACTATAAAGGCTATTGTGAACGACATTAAATTCAGCTTTATAACAGAATCTCCAATAGTAAAATATATTTCAGAAACGATTTATTCATGTTTCGCAATAAGAGGCACTGCAAACGTAACGTTGGAAGCTAATAAATTGCTTCCTTTTATATCTTATCTAATTTCAATTGAGGATACAGCTCTCTTAGCTTTAAATGTAAGAGTATGTACAGCGAAAATAATGATACTAGATTCGGCACAAGTAAGAGCATACAATACTGCATTCTCTCAAGGA
>JBBRQV010000258.1:0-3104 GCA_038225955.1 Ignavibacteria bacterium
AAAATTTCGTGCATCAAATATATAACGATGAAATCCTTCACTCAAAAAAGAATTTTCCAGTCCAGAAATTTCTTTTCCATTTATATCGTAAATTTTTATTATAGTGTGCTCTCTTTTTGGATTATAAAACCTAATCACTGTTGAAGGATTAAACGGATTTGGATAATTCGGGTAGAGCTTAAAATCATTAACAGTTTGAGAATTAGAAATAACGCCTGTTTGCAGAGAATATTTAATTGTAGTTACATCATAATCCGTTTCATTGGAAAAACTAATTCCATTAATAAAAATATCCTGTGAATTATTTACAGCAATTTTATAAACAAAATCCTCCGAATCTTCTATATATCTGTATCTATCTTTCCATAATAAATTACCTTCTGAATTATATTTTAGAGCAATAAAACCAAGATGCCTGTTACCAAAATCAGCAGCACCTCCAATGTAAATGTTGTTTTGATTGTCCGTACAAATTGAAAATCCCTGGTCTGTACCGTTTGTTGAATCGTTATATAGTTTTTCCCAGATAATATCACCATCATTGCTGTATTTTAAAACCACAATATCTTCGCTTTCAATTTGGGGCGCATTCCTTGCATATCCCGTGACACAAACATTATTCTGATTATCAGTAGTTAAAGCATAAGGTAAGTCTATGTCATTTCCGATTCCGTTAAATATTTTTTGCCACAGAATATTTCCTGTGACATTATTTAATTTGAAAGTTCCAATATCTGAAAGACTTCCTGTATTAGTAATTTTCCCTGTAAGAAGCAGGTTATTATCGTTAGAAATTTTCATATCAACAACAGCATCATCAGAGTTTGCAGTTCCGTTAATTCTTTTTTGATAAATCTGATTTAAGCTGCCGTCAAATTTAAATACTGATGCATCGAATCCGGTTGCAGTATAATTTGAATTGACTCCGGCAAAAACATTACCGAAGGAATCACACAATATTTTTACAGAATTGTTTTCTCCATCAGGGCTACCGTCTATTATTTTCTGTGAAATTATTGTCCCCGATTGATTATATTTTACAATTGCGCAATCGGTTCGTGAAGTTGTAAGATTTCTTGCATCAAGCAGAACATAAATATTATTCATGTTATCAACTGTAACTGAATGCGGTATGATAGTTTCATGATTAGGAATAGTGGAAACTTTAGTCCAGACCGTATCACCTTGCGGACTCAATTTTATTAAAAGTAATTTTAACCTTGTAGAATCGGAAGTGTATCCTGTAAGATAAGAAAAATTCTGAGCGTCCTTATAAACATCCTGAAGCTGGTCAATGGAAGATGAATTTCCATTGTATAAGTACTTCCATACAATGCTTCCGGAAGGAGAATATTTCAATACGGAAATATCCGTCAGCTTTTTTGTACTGTCATACAAAGTGCAATATACATATGAATTGCTTTGTGCATCAAGCATAATAGTATTTGCAATGTCAAAACTGTTGCCCGTTCCGTTTAACCTGTTAACCCACTGCTGAGTATATTGTGAATATGAATTAATGGATAGCAAAAGGAAAATAGTTAAGAAATACTTTTTCATTATGATATTTTCCTTCTAGAAAAAATTAGCGCGGCGAGTACGATAAGGAACATAATAAATCCTGATGCAGCCGAGCCGCCCGTATTGTACAATCTGAGCTGCGAATAAATATCTATTGAAATTGTTTTAGTTGAGAAAGTATACAATAGAATTGACGATACAAACTCACCGAAAGAATTTATGAATACAATCAATGCGCCTGAAATAATCGCAGGAATTATCAGTGGTAAAACAATTGTCCAAAATGTTTTGAATCTCCCTGCTCCAAGTGAATATGAAGCTTCTTCTAATGATGGATCTATGTTGTTGAATCCTGAATTAAGCGATTGTGTGATTGCCGGAATATTACGAATCGTATATGCCAATGGCATAATTGCAAATGTCCCGACAAGTATTTCATTAAATGAAAATAAGTTTGGTGAGTTAAAGCAAAAAATTAAGCTGATAGCTATTACCGTTCCGGGAATTCCATAAGGAAGTGTTATGATACTTTCCAAAATATTACCGCCTTTAATCTTTTTCTTCGCTGAAAAGTATGAGGCAGGAAGTCCTATTATAATTGTACCTGCAACTGCTATAAACGACATTATTAAGCTGTTATAATAAGGTAAAGCAACGGCATCAGTGGTGAAAATATTCTGATAGTTTATTAATGTAAGCCCCTCGCCGAAATAATTTCTTATTAACGAACCTTCGGGGATTAACGAAAGATATAATAAAGTAAGGACAGGCAGGAGGATTACAAATCCCGATAATAAAAATAAAATTTTTTCAAATATATTAACATTATATAATTTAGACGAATCAATTTTCTTAACGCTGCCTTTCATTCGTAATGAGTATTCATTTGAAGTTCTGAATTTTTTTAACAAAAATAAAAATACAACAGATATTAAAGTAAGAAAAACCGAAAGCATTGCAGTCAGCGATGTATCTCCGTTAATTTTTGAATTATAAATTTCCGTGGTGAGAAATCTTATTGACCCTCCGAATACAAAAGGAGCGGAGAACGATGCCATGCTTGCCATGAATGTTATTATCCCCGCACTTGCAACTGAGGGTAATAAAAACGGCAGAATAATTTTTCTGAATGTTGTCCATTTTGATGCGCCGAGCGAATTTGATGCATCGATAACATTATAATCTAATTTTTCGAATGAAGCGGAAGCAAATAGAAAAAATAACGGATAGAATGAGAAAAGATGAATGATGATAATTGCCTTCCATCCTTCAAATCCTGTAAGAAGATTTTTTGAAAAGATTGCGAATAAAATCCGGGAAAGAATCCCGTTATCGCTCAATAAATAAAGGAACGATACAACTCCCACAATTGGCGGCGTGGCAAGAGGAATCAAAAAAATTACGGCTAAATATTTTTTAAAAGGAATTTTATAGAAATGAAAATAATATGCGAGCAGTATTCCAATTGCAGCGCATCCAACAACAGTCACAACTGAAAGCAAAACAGAATTTAATGCCGAGCCTAAAACAGTGGAACTCCCTAATGCTTTATACGAATCAAGATTGAATCTGAAGCTCTCTTT
>JBBRQV010000259.1:0-3092 GCA_038225955.1 Ignavibacteria bacterium
GTGGTAGAACAAAGTTCGTATCCATCGGCTCTGTATCTACAGTATCTTTTTCTGAATGAAAATAAAACTGATTAATTTTATTAATATTACTTATTGAGTATGATTGTAATGAGGTCTGACTCCAAAGATTGCCGGAGACGATAAGTAAAAGAATGGATAAAATAAATTTAAGTAGAATTCCCCTCATTAGGTATTTTAAGTTACTGCATTATTTTTTCTAACGAATAAAAATATGCATCAGATAAATCTTTTGGGGTCAATCTTACATCGTCGTTCAACACGAAGTCTGTTGAATTAGTTTCACCGATTAATGTAAAATCTAATTTATTTTTTTTGCAGAGAGAAGTTAAATTTTCTAAATTGGTTTTATCAATTGAAACTATCGCTCTTCCCTGTGACTCGTTAAATAAAGCGAAATCTTTCCTAGTATTATAGTCAAAATTTAGCTTACATCCACTTTGATTATTCTTATCCATTATGCAGCACTCAGCCAATGCAACGGCAAGTCCGCCATCGGAGATATCGTGCGCAGATTTCAATATTTTTTTATCGGCTGCTTCAATAAGAGTATCAATTAATTTTTTCTCTTCATCTAAATTTACATTTGGCGCATCACCTTTTATTAAATTGTGAATCGTGTTTAAGTATTCGCTTCCGTCAATATTGTTGTTTGAATTATCCCCAAGAAGAATTATTAAATCTCCTTCATCTTTAAAATTACTCGTAACCATTTTTTCATAATCTTCCAGTAAGCCAATCATACCAATGGAAGGCGTAGGGAAGACGGCATAATCTTTCGACTGATTATAAAAACTTACGTTTCCTCCTGTTACAGGAGTTCCCAATAATTTGCAAGCATCACCCATTCCGCGAATTGCTTCAGTGAACTGATAATAAACTTCGGGATTGTAGGGATTGCCGAAGTTAAGGCAATTTGTAATTGCAAGCGGAGTCGCGCCGGTGCATGCAACGTTACGCGCAGATTCGCATACTGCAATCATTCCACCTTTGTACGGATTCAAATAAACATATCTCCCGTTGCAATCAACTTTCATTGAGAGAGCTTTTTTCGTTCCTTTAATTCTTACAACAGATGCATCACCTCCCGGCAAGAGCATTGTATTAGTTCTTACCTGTGTATCGTATTGTGTGTAAACCCAGTTTTTATTCGTAATGTTTGGTGATGACAATAATTTTACTAAAATTTCATTGTAATTCTTTGGCTCAGATAAAGAATTGAAATCAAAATTTCTTGTCTCTTTAAAATAAGCAGGCTCTTTTGTTTCTCTTTTATAAACAGGTGCTCCACCGCCAAGTACTAATGGCTCTGCAGGTATATCCGCTATAAGATTTCCTTTGTAATAAATTTTCACATTCGGTTCTTCTATTATCTCGCCGATTTCAACGCAGTTTAAATCCCACTTATCAAAAATTTTCTTTGCGGTTTCTTCCTGGCCTTTGTGCACAACGACTAACATTCTTTCCTGTGACTCCGATAGCATAATTTCATATCCGCTCATGTCAGAATCTCTCAATGGAACCAAGTCTAAATTAATTTTCATTCCACAATTTCCTTTTGCGCTCATTTCACTGGTCGAGCATGTTATCCCTGCTGCTCCCATATCCTGAATTCCCGCAACTGCTCCCGATTGAATTAATTCAAGCGTTGCTTCAAGCAATAATTTTTCTGTGAACGGGTCACCGACTTGAACGTTAGGTCTTTTCGATTCCGACTCTTCTGAAATTTCTTCCGATGCAAACGTTGCTCCGTGAATGCCGTCTTTACCTGTTGATGAACCTACAATGAAAACAGGATTACCTATTCCGCTTGCTGTAGCTGTCGCTGATTGATTATGTTTTACAAGTCCGACAGCCATTGCATTCACCAATGGATTATCCTGATAACACTCTTCGAAATAAACTTCACCTGAAACTGTTGGCACGCCGAAGCAATTGCCGTAATGTGCGATACCGCTTACAACATTTGAGAATAAAAATTTTGAGCGGTCGTTTATGTTTTTATCATCTGAATTTATTTTTCCAAATCGTAAAGAATTTAATGCAGCAATAGGTCTAGCTCCCATCGTAAAAATATCGCGTAGAATACCGCCGACTCCCGTTGCTGCGCCTTGATGAGGCTCAACTGCTGAAGGGTGATTGTGTGATTCGATTTTAAATGCAACAGCAAGTCCGTCACCGATATCTACAAGCCCTGCATTTTCTTCGCCAGCGCCGACGAGTAAGCGTTTACCTGTACGCGGAAGAGTTTTTAATTGCAGAATAGAGTTTTTATATGAGCAGTGCTCGCTCCACATTACGGAAAAAATTCCAAGCTCAGTATAAGTCGGTACTCTGCCAAGGATTTCTAAAATTTTATTGTACTCGTCATCAGTTAAACCGAGTCCTTTTGCTACTTGTAAATCTACCTGAGGATAATTCATTTGTATTAAAATTTTTATAATTTAAAACTGCATTTTACCTGTATTGCTTCTTCTAATTTTTTTAAATATTTATTCTTTGTTATATGCACTGCGCCAAAGGATTCAAATACGTCTGTCATCATTTGTATATCAAGTAACTTAAAATTATTTTTTATAAGAATTTCATAAAGCTTTACAACTGCTGCTTTTGATGCATTAGATTTTTTAAAAAACATCGACTCGCCGAAGAATACTCCGTTAATCGCAACGCCGTACAATCCACCGACTAACTTACCTTCAAAAAATGTTTCCACGCTATGAGCATAACCCAGTGTATGAAGCTCAGTATATGCTTCAAGTATAAGCTTATTTATCCATGTAGTATCACGGTTAGAACATTCCTTCATTACTTCAGAGAATTTAGTGTTAATTTTAACTCTGAAAGTATTTTTATTGATAATCTGTTTTAAAGAACGGTTTATGTTCAATGGCTTATCTAATGGTAAAATTGCTCTGGGATTTGCTTCAAACCAGTTAATGCTACCGTCTTTATTTCCCATAGGGAAAATTCCGTTAATATAACCGTTTAAAACCTGCATCGGAGTCAGTTCGTAAAAAGTATTCTCATTCATTTTTTTACCGGTACATTGTAATTTATTTTTTCTAAATATA
>JBBRQV010000260.1:0-3085 GCA_038225955.1 Ignavibacteria bacterium
CAAAAAAATATGATATTTTTTTAGGGGTCAGCATTGAATCTTAGCGAAAGATACTAATATCATATTTTATAAAAAATGAATGAAAGTTAATTTGTACTTTCAGTGGATGTTAAAGATTTTTAAGAATGCTAATAGATTTTTTTACATCTGCTTCACTCAAATCCATGTGGAACACCCCTCTGATAAAATCATAACTTCCGGATGAAAGGAGCAATCCTTTTTTCTTAGCAATTTTCATAAAATCTTCTTTACTGTATTTATTAGATGAGAAAACTACGATATTTGTCTGAACGTTTTCAATATTTATATTGTAGTTGCCGGTTGCCAATAAAGCCTCAGCAAAATTCTTTGCGCGTGTGTTATCCTGCTTTAATCTTTTGACATTATTATTTAGAGCGTATATCGCGGCGGCGCCTAAAATTCCTGCCTGCCTCATTCCACCGCCTAAAATCTTTCTCCACTTATGAGCTAAATCTATTGTCTCCGCATCTCCACAAAGAATTGAACCAACGGGGCATCCTAAACCTTTTGAAAAGCAAAATGAGAAAGTATCGAAGTGATAAGCATAATCTTTTAGAGAAATTCCCGTCTCCACAATTGCATTAAAAATTCTTGCACCATCGAGATGCATTTTTATTCCGTACTCTCTGGCATAGGTAGAAATAGCCTTAATACTTTTGATTGGCATTATAACTCCGCCTGCGCGGTTGTGAGTATTTTCAAGACAGATTAATCTTGTCTTCGGGAAATAATATTCATTTGAGCGGACATGGCTTCTTATAGTTTCAACATCAAGAACTCCATTCTCCCCTTTTAGCTGAAGAAGTTGAACATTTGAAATTATTGAAGATGCAGCAGTTTCGTAATTTAAAATATGAGATTCACTTTCAACGATTACTTCATCGCCCTGCACAGTATGAGCTTTTATTGCGAGCTGGTTTCCCATTACACCTGTCGGTACAAAAAGAGCTTTTTCTTTTCCTGAAAGTTTCGCGCACTTTTCTTGTAATTCATTTATCGCAGCATCTTCACCGAATACATCATCGCCGACTTTTGCTTTCATCATTGCAGCCAGCATTCCCTTCGATGGCTTTGTAACAGTATCACTTCTTAAATCTATATATTTCATTTTTTTTTATTAATATGTTCCCCTCCTTTTTTCAAGGAGGGGTTAGGGGTGGTTATTTTTCAAACATATTTTCTTGTCCTGCATCTTTATCATCCTCAACAACATTTGCAATCGAAGAGATAATATCACTATCACCAAGCTTAATTAATCTTACACCCTGTGTTGCGCGCGACATTACTCGAATATCTTTCATCTTCTGTCTTATCAGAATTCCTTTATTAGTAATTATCATTAAGTCGTCTGTGTCAGTTACTTCTTTTATAGAAATTAATTTACCGACTTTATCATTCGCTTTAATTGTAATCACACCTTTGCCACCTCTGCCTGTTATTCTGTAATCACCAAGATCGCTGCGTTTACCGAAGCCTTTATCAGTAACGACAAGAATTGTCGCGCTTTGTCTCTGTACAGCAACAAGTCCGATAACGTAATCACCTTTTGCAAGATTTATTGCCCTTACGCCCGTAGCAGTTCTTCCCATTTCGCGAACGAGAGATTCATTAAACCTAATAGCCTGCC
Source organism: Ignavibacteria bacterium (assembly GCA_038225955.1). Taxonomy (GTDB): domain Bacteria; phylum Bacteroidota; class Ignavibacteria; order Tepidaquicellales; family Tepidaquicellaceae; genus JAFDZO01. Next base: position 1,649 of record JBBRQV010000260.1, read on the forward strand.
CGTTGTGAGTACCTATAAGAATTTCCTGACTGCCGTTTGTTAGCCTTACATCAACTAATGCATCACCCTTATTGATATTGATTGCATTTATACCATTCTTTCTGATATTAGAGTAAGCTTCGAGCGCAGTTTTTTTAATCGTTCCCATTCTAGTAATCATAGTAACGAAGAATGGCTCTGCAAAATCTTTCACCATAACAAATGAACTTATTTTTTCATCATTCTCTTTTTCAATAAGGTTTACAATATTTTTCCCGCGTGAAGTTCTGGTACCTTCAGGGATATCATAAACTTTAAGCCAGTAGCATTTACCTTTATCTGAGAAGAACATTATGTACTGATGAGTAGAACCGATAAACATATGCTCAACGAAGTCATCATCATTTTGTCCTGTATTAGCTGCTGTAATTCCTCTACCACCTCTGCCTTGCGATTTATACGAAGCAACCGGAATACGTTTTATAAATCCTTTATTTGAAATCGTAATAACTACGTCTTCTTCCTTCACAAGCTCTTTCATCATTTCATCATCTGACTTGCTCGCAACGTCATGAATTATTGTTGTTCTTCTTTCATCGCCGTATTTTTCTCTTACATCTTTCAGCTCTTTTATTACTATATCTTTTCTTTGACTTTCGTTCTTAAGAATACCTTGTAATCTTTCGATTGTCTTAAGTAATTCTTTATATTCATCTTCAATTTTCTTTCTTTCAAGTCCTGTAAGTCTTTGCAGTCTCATATCAAGAATTGCCTGTGCCTGAATTTCAGATAACTTGAACCTCTTCATCAACGCCACCCTAGCAGTAGGAGCATCGGCAGATTTTTTTATAACCTTAATTATTTCATCGATATTATCTAATGCAATAATATAACCTTCCAATATGTGAGCGCGTTTCTCTGCAGCTTCAAGCTCGAACTTTGTTCTGCGTACAATAACTTCAAGTCTGTGCTTTAAGAAATACTCCATCATATCTTTCAGCGCAAGAACTCTCGGCACACCGTCAACAAGCGAAAGCATAATTACACCGAATGTTACTGACATCTGAGTATATTTGTAAAGCTTGTTCATTATAACCTGCGCATTAGCTTCACGTTTAAGTCCGATAACAATTCTCATTCCGTCTCTGTCACTCTCATCATTTACACTGGAAATATCTTCAACTTTTTTCTCTTTAACTAAGTTAGCAATTGCCTCTATAAGCGTTGCTTTATTTACCTGATACGGAATTTCAGAGATAATTATAGTTTCTCTTCCATTTTTTTCAACTTCAATCGATGCCTTTGCGCGTAAAATAATTTTTCCTCTGCCTGTTTCGTAAGCATCCTTCACTGGTTGATAGCCGTAGATAATCCCGCCCGTTGGGAAATCAGGAGCAGAAATATGCTTCATTAAATCTTTAAGCTGGGCAGCAGGATTTTTTATCAGATAAATTAATC
>JBBRQV010000261.1:0-3041 GCA_038225955.1 Ignavibacteria bacterium
CAGAACAACCGATGGTGGATTAAACTGGATTCGTCAGCAGAACCCTGCATTTGGTTATAGAAGCTTATTTTTTTTAAATCAGGATACAGGGTGGTACTCAAATGATAACAAACTATACAGAACTTTAAATGGAGGAACAAATTGGAGTTTGCAGTATACTTTCCCTCAGCAGATAAATGATATATATTTTTTTAACAATGTTAGAGGAGTAATTTCTTCCGGGTTTAATTTTTATACAACAAATGGCGGTGTAAATTGGACTCAATCGAATATAGGTGGAATTCAATTAAGTTTTGCAAATGATTCAGTGGGATGGGCAAGCAATAATATATCCCAAATTGCAAAGACAACAAATGGAGGAGTTTTCTGGTTTTTACAGAATGTCCCTATAGAAAGAGCAGCTTGTATATTCGCAGTTGACACCCTGAAAGTATGGGCAGGACAGTGGGGTATTATTCATACTATAGACGGAGGTGGTCCCATTACAAAAATTACACAAACAGGCATGGAAGTTCCTTTAAATTATTTATTGCATCAAAATTATCCAAATCCATTTAATCCAACTACTACAATCAATTACGAATTACGGACTGCGGGTTTTATCTCTATAAACATTTACGAAATTACCGGAAAACTTATTAAAATTTTAGAGCGTGGTTATAAACGCGAAGGTAACTACGCAACAAATTTTTCAGGGGAAGGACTTTCATCGGGAATTTATTATTACAGCTTGTATGTAGATGGAGTTTTGATGGATACAAAAAAAGCGATACTGCTGAAATAGTTGTCCGTTACCGGTTTGTTAGGATTTTAAAACCCGACCAAAACCCGACTATTTTCCGACCAAAATATGATTTGTCAATTTAGTGGAATTTTATGCTTTTGTGTTATAATAGAAGAAGCCTGAGGTTATTTCGCAGAAGAATCCGACCAAAACCCGACCATAAGAAATTAGTAATTAACAAATAACAGAATCCGACTTTTTTCCGACTATCTTTGTCATCATAAAATCATAAGCATTCCTGTTCCGCTTTAGCGGGATGTGTTTAAAAATCCGACTAAAGCCCGACTTTTATTTCTTCTCCTTCTCAACGCCCTCTTTGGAAGGCAATATCATACAGTATTCCCAACGAAGACGTTAGGAATGAGGGGGTAATTAAGAGTGAAATTTGATGGAATAAAAGAATCCTTCAAAAATCCGACACTGATGGAAAAATGAAAAGCAATAGTTTTGTAAAAACAACAAACGGCAGTTATTTTAAATATATACTGTTCCCCGTTTTCCAAGATACTAAAACTATCTGTTAACTTTTGATGTTCAATGTTTAAAAGATTCTGACAACGTTCAATAAAATGAAAATTCTACTTACAGGTGTTACAGGTTATATAGCGCAGCGTTTGCTGCCGGTTTTGTTAATTAACGGACACGATGTTATTTGCTGCGTAAGAGATAAAAATAGATTAAATCTTGAAAAATATAAATCAAACAATCTTAGTGTAATCGAGTGTGACTTCCTTGATAAAGAATCTTTGGGTACAATACCTGATGATTTAGATGTTGTTTTCTATTTAATTCATTCGATGGCTGCTGACACAGGTGATTTTAAAGAAATGGAAACCAATTGCGCTCTTAATTTTAAAGAAAGAATACAAAAAACAAATGCGAAACAGGTAATATACCTAAGCGGCATTATAAACGAATATAAGTTATCTAAACATTTATCTTCACGCAAAAAAGTAGAAGACATTTTAAGTAACTCTAAATTCGCATTAACTACATTGAGAGCGGGGATAATTGTTGGCTCCGGAAGCGCCTCATTTGAAATTATTCGGGATTTAGTAGAGAAGCTGCCGATAATGATAACGCCCCGTTGGTTGAATACCAGATGTCAACCAATAGGAATCCGTAATGTAATTGAATTTATGAGTGGGGTTATAGGTAAAACTGAAACATATAATAAAAGTTTTGATATAGGTGGGCTTGATATCTTAACCTACAAAGAAATGCTTTTACGATTTGCAAACATAAGAGGCCTTAAAAGAAAAATTTTTGTAGTCCCTGTTATGTCCCCAAAAATTTCTTCCTATTGGTTATACTTTGTTACTGCAACTTCATTCACACTGGCTAAAAATCTTGTTAACAGTATGAAGATTGAAGTTATTTGCAAAGATAATGACCTGGCTTCACTTCTTGGTATTAACTTAATGGACTATGACACTTCAATAAAACTTGCTTTTGAAAAAATCGAACAAAATCTGGTAATATCCAGCTGGAAAGATGCTCTTACAAGCGCAACATTGCGACATGGACTTTTAAAATATATTGAAGTCCCTGTAAATGGTTGTTTTGTGGATGTAAGAAAAGTAAAAACTAAAGACAGCAAATCCGCGCTAAAAAGAATATGGGCTATTGGTGGTAAGACCGGTTGGTATTATGGTAACTGGTTATGGGAAATAAGGGGTATTCTGGACCAGCTTTTCGGAGGTGTAGGTATGAGAAGAGGCAGAAAAAGTGATACACAAATTTCTGCCGGTGAATCACTTGACTTTTGGAGAGTTCTTCTTGCCAATGTAGAAGAAAAGCGTTTACTACTATATGCAGAAATGAAATTACCGGGAGAAGCATGGCTGGAATTTAAAATAGATAAGGAAGATAATTTAATTCAAACGGCAACTTTCAGACCTTTAGGTATTTTAGGACGACTATATTGGTACTCAATCCTTCCATTTCATGGATTTATTTTTAATGGCATGATTAGAAATATTGCTAAATCTTAGAGATTTATTTTTAAGGTTTAAATTCTTAATGTGTTTATTTTTTTGAATAATAGAAATTAAAAAATCCGACCATAACCCGACCTTATTACAATTAGTAATTAACAATTATCAATTGACAAAATCCGACTTTTTTCAACTATTGGCTTAAAAGCAAAATTAAAAACAATAGTATTGTAAAAGCTATAACTCTCAGTTATTTTTAAATTAAGACTAAAATTTTGCCAATAAATGTGCATTCCGATTAGAAAATATATTTTACTTCC
>JBBRQV010000262.1:0-3012 GCA_038225955.1 Ignavibacteria bacterium
ATCTTTGCAAACTATGGGAAAGGAAAAGTTAACTTTAAATAGCTTAGCTCATTCAAAAAATTCAAGTGATGGCGGTACTTTTAAATTTATTACTATGCTTTCTCCCATTAATCCCATTGTTGAAGTAGAAAACAGCAAAGTTTATTTCGGCCTTACAAAAGAAGTTGTTTTAGGAGTCGTAGGGTTAGGGCATCTCGGTGTAGAATACTCCCATCTTTTCAGGACTGATAACAGCAACCAATTACGATTCTCATATAACTATGATTTTTTTACAAAGCCCAGCGATTTTGCTGCTTTTTTAATATCTGTTGGCGGTGGATACTTTACTGATTTCAATAAAAAAGGATATTTTCCTCAGGTCTCCCTCGGCATGCTGCTGGCAATATTTGATTACGCAGGTGTAGTGCCCTATATAAAACTAAGGAATACATTCATAACAGATAAAACTCAGTCAAATATTTTTGATTTTTCACTTGGACTTAAAACTGCTTTCTATTTTTAATTTAATAAAAAACTAATGCGATTTTTGAAACACTCATTTATTTTATTATTTATATCTCTCTCTTTTGTTTTTATTTCCTGCACTAAGAGTACTAAATCAGATAAAAAAGTTTTCAACCTCAATATAAAAGAAGGTATTGAAACTCTTGAGCCGGTGATGTCAAACTCCGCTTTCAGTATATGGGGAGTTCAGCAGATAATGGAAGGGCTTGTCGAGTTTGATAAAGATAAAAATATTGTACCTTGCATCGCAAAAAGCTGGATAGTATCACCTGATGGAATTACTTATACTTTTAATTTACGTAACGATGTTTTATTTCATGATGACGATTGTTTCAAATCTACCAATGGCAAAGGACGGCTCGTAAAGGCAAACGATTTCAAATATTGTTTAGAAAGAGTGAATGACCCAAAATCAAAAACACGCGGGCAGTGGGTATTCAGAGATAAAATAAAAGGCGCAAAAGAATTTTCTGAGGGAAAAGCCAACGAGATTACCGGAATAAAAGCAGTTAATGATTCAACACTCCAAATCGAATTGTACAATTCATTCTCTCCCTTCCTTTCTCTACTTACAATGACTTACGGATTTGTATATCCGAAAGAAGCGGTAGAATTTTATGGCGATAAATTTGGATTCCATCCTGTAGGCACGGGTCCATTTAAATTTAATCACTGGAGTATAGATAAAGAATTTGTATTAGATAAAAATCCAAACTACTGGGAAAAAGATTCCAAAGGTGCATCGCTTCCCTATCTGGATGGTGTTAAAATTACTTTCACTCAATCGTCTGAAACAGAGTTCTTAGATTTTCAGAACGGTAAATACGATTTTCATCAGCCTTCATCGGAAACATTCGATGTTATTACTGATGAGACCGGTAAATTAAAAGAAGCTGATACAAAGAATTTTTCATTGGTAAAACAGCCCTGGCTGCAAACTGTGTTCCTCGGAATGATGCAATCCCCTGATTTACCGGGAGGCAAAGCAGGACCATTCGCCGGTAATAAAAAACTCCGTGAAGCGTTGAATTATGCAATCGATAAAGATAAGATTGTAAAATTTGTTTTAAAGAATAGAGGGAAATCTGCTATTAACGGTCCCATTCCTCCGGGAATGCCCGGCTTTAACCCTGATATAAAAGGTTATATATACGATATTACGAAAGCTAAAGAATTATTAAAAGAGGCCGGCTATACTGATGGAAAAAAGCTAACCTTAGTTCTCACCTGCGGTAATGAAGAAATACAACGCTCAGTTGCGATTGCAATTCAACAGCAGTTACAATCCCTCGGCATTGATATGCAAATAGAACAAATGCTACAGGCAACTTTAGTATCTAAGCAGGAGAACGGAGAGTTTCCTTTCTGGCGTGCAAGCTGGGGCGCAGATTATTTTGACCCTGAAAATTTCATGGCACTTTTTTACAGTAAGAATATTACTCCTAAAGGTCCGAACAGAGTCGGATATTCAAATCCAAAAGTTGATGAGCTTTACGAAAAATCTTTAAAGGAAACTGATAATATAAACAGAATGAAAATATATGACGAGATGCAAAAAATTGTTATTGAAGATGCTGTATGGCTTCCACTTTATTATAATGAGCAGATTTATTTATTGAATAAAAACATTGAAGGATTTTATATAGACGGATTGAATATTATAAATTTGAAATATACCGTAAAGAAATAAATTTTATTTAATATGGAAGAAAACAAAACCTGCAGTTAGTGTAACTCAAAATTGAACCGGGATTTTTTTACGTCACCAATAAATAGTGAACATCCCATAAATTAAACTATACATTCTGGGTGAAAGGTGATGAAAATGATAGAGATGAGATTATAAAATTTATGGGAACAAAAGGTAATCCACCCCCAGCATCCCGTATGAATTTAAAAATGCGAGGGATGCAATCAATTAGAATTCTTTGCAGAAGAATCTCACCCGTGGAGGCATTAATTACAATTGCCATCCAATCATTGAATTGATGTTATTGCTACCTTTGTCGAAATTTGTATAACTGTTATCTGATTGTTTCTCATCACTAAAAGAATTTTGTACAACCCTTTTGAATTCTTCGTTTTGTAATGCTGTAATTGTTCTTATGCGAGATTTTTTTATCAGATTATCTGATTTTTTATTGGAGTCCATTTTTGTAATCTTAAATTATTAATTTTTAAAAGCAATAATCGTACCCTTTTATTTCGCGGGAAAACGCTTTTTACGTGAAAAAATTGTATAGTAATTTTTTGTCTCACTGCCAATTTTCCGACAAATAAGACACGTTTGGCAGTCACAGTTTATTTCTCTTTGAATTTTATTTCAAATTCCTGCCATTTTTATTATTTTTTGATATTACAGTAAAGCTATTTTCTTCCTAAACATTATTCATATATACACTCATGAATTATACTATCAAATCAATCAGCCCCATGCTTGAAACGAAGAGCTTGAAAGAAACCCTCGCTTTTTACACAGAAATTCTTGGATTCACCAATGACGGCTAC
>JBBRQV010000263.1:0-2957 GCA_038225955.1 Ignavibacteria bacterium
AAAATGAATAGATATGATTTGAACACAGTCCATTATGTGATGCAACTGTAAGCCCAACAGAGGGGTCAATTTTAGAAATTTCTTCAATTATGATCGCATATTCAGTCGTAGTAAAATCTGAGCCGCCGTATTCTTCAGGGAAAATGATTCCTAGGAAACCAAGTTCTCCCATTTTCTTCGCGATTTCCATAGGGAATTCACCTGCTTCATCATACTTCGCGATTACAGGGGCAATTTCATTGTTAGCAAAATCTCTTGCTAATTTTTGAACTTCAAGTTCTCTTTCAGAAAGATTAAAATCCATTACTTATGTAGGAAAAAATTAAGAAAAGTAAATATACTTATTTTGCAAATTTTGTAATATGTAAAAATTGGTAATTATGATTTTTTTGGCCACTCAGTATTACTTTGTAGTTCGTATAAAGTATGCAAAACCATCTCTCTGACTTCGTTTTCAATCAACGTGCCTTTATCTTCATTCTTGCTCCAGCAAACAAGTATCAGTTCGTAGCTTTCAAGATTGAATTTAGAAAAAATGAATGCCGGTGGAGGGTCTTTTAATATTTTCTCGAGCTTTGAAATGTTCTCTATAACTTTAGACTTCACATCATCAATTTTCTGATTGTACGGAACATAAAATGTAAATCTTATTTTATGGTTGCCTCCATAGTAACTTAAGTTCGTAATGCTTGATTTTGTAAGCTCAGTATTCGGAACAATTAGTAGTTTGCCATCGAGTGTAACAATTCTGGAAGAACGAATTCCTATTTGACTCACAGTGCCTGTATTACCCGTATTAGTTTTTATAGTATCACCAATTTTAAAAGGTCTGTCAATTAAAATTACAATTCCTGCAATTATGTTTGCAAGTGTTTCCTGAGCAGCTAATGCTATAGCAAGCGAGCCGATACCTAATGAAACTACAAAAGAATTTATATTTACTCCAAATCTATCCAGTACAATTATCAATGCAACAACAAAAATAACAAGCTTTAATAATTTTGAGAGGAGAGAAGTTATATTTGCGTCAACCTTGCCTCCTTCAGTAGCTTTATCAATGTATCGATTGAAAATAAACACAATTCCTCTGAAAGCAATTATTGCGGCAAAACCTATTGCCAATATGAAAATAATATTTTCAAGAATTGTAAACGTAGGGTCGTAGTCAAATATATTTTTTGCACGGAATGAGTTTCTTACATATCGGAATGCAACAAATAGTCCTGTGAATGGAAGCACAAAACGAATAAATCTTGCAGAGAAAAATTTCTTTGTCCCAAGAATTGTTCGTTTAGCAAAATATTTATTCATTATCATTGCAAGAACATTTGCAATAATAAAAGAAGCAATTACAATTACAAGAGCAACAAGTAAGTTGAATCTTATGGGGTCAACGAAATTTAAAATATCAGTCTGCATTTTTTACGATTTTAGATATCTGCTTCCGGGTTTTGTGATTGGAATTTCATTTAGCCAGTCGGGTACTTCTTCCGGATTAAATTTTATTACTTCGACTTCTGCTAGAGCATGGGCTTCAACGCCAAAATCTGTTTTGCCTGCATTCCTATCTATTACATATCCTACACCTGTTACATTTATTTTTGCAGGGTAGTTCTTCAGCATTTCAATTACTTCAACAACACTCCCGCCTGTTGTAACAATATCTTCGACTACAAGAACATTTTCACCTTCGCGAAGCTCAAATCCTCTGCGAATACCCATTTCACCGTTCTCTCTTTCAGCAAAGATAAAACGAACGTTCAGCTGGCGAGCGACTTCTGCGCCAAGCACAACCGCTCCCATAACAGGAGAGATAACTACATCAATTTTCTTTCCTTTGAATTTATCAATGATACCTTTTGCAAGCTGAGCGTTATATTCAGGATATTGAAAAACTTTTGACTTCTGAAAATAATGCGGACTATGATAGCCCGACGTCAGAACAAAATGTCCTTCAAGGTATGCATCGGCTTTTTTGAAAATTTCAAGAACGTCTTGTTTGTTCATATTTATTCTATGTGCTTACCACTAAAACGCTAAAGTCTCTAAAGAGCACAAAACAATTCTAGTTTTAAAAAATATGTTTAATGATTTTGGAGTATTTAGTGCTTTGGTGTTGAAATATTTAAACTAGTTTTATTTTTTGAACCTTACTAAGTTTTCGTCCTAAAAATCTCTCGCTGACATCTTTGAACTTATGTTGAAAATCAGTCACGAAAAATTTATGCGCGCCGGCTTTTTTCTGAGTATTGAGCAATCCTTTTTCCGTCAGCATTATCTTTGCCTTCTTAGCAGTCTCTTCGCCTGAATCTATTAAAAGAATTTTCTTTCCAAGTACTTTCTGAATCGGTTTTTTAAGAATAGGGTAGTGAGTGCATCCAAGAATCATTGTATCGATATTCATTCTATTGAACTCAGATAAATATTCCTTTGCGACAAGCTCAGCTATTTTGTTATCAGTCCATCCATCTTCTGCCAATTGAACAAATAATGAACATGCCTTTGAAAAAACTTTCGCACCTTTATTCTTCTTATGGATTTCTTTTTTGTATGATTCTGTCTGTACAGTGCTCATAGTAGCAATTACGCCTATGCGTTCGCTCTTAGATTTATTCACCGCGGCTTCTGCTCCCGGAGTTATCACGCCAATCACTGGAATCTTTGTAATTTTTTGTAAGAAAGGCAGCGCATTAGCCGATGCAGTATTGCATGCAACTACGATGAACTTAACATTTTTCTTCAAAAGAAATTTAAGGCATTCGATTGAATAAAGAATTATTGTTTCCTTTGATTTCGTTCCGTAGGGAAGTCGGGCTGAGTCGCCCAAATAAATTATATCTTCATTAGGAAGTATATCGAACAGTGATTTCGCAACCGTCAGTCCGCCGATACCGGAATCAAATACGCCAATCGGTCTTTTCTTTAGATTTTTAGTATCAGGATTATTCATGAATAGT
>JBBRQV010000264.1:0-2865 GCA_038225955.1 Ignavibacteria bacterium
AAAATATTTATATTTTAAATCAACCGTAATTGTAACTCCCGGCACGTAGTCAATACTGTTTTCATTCAGGTAAACATTGTATTGCGGATTACTTACTCCTTCAAGATGAAACCATTGTTCGCTGCTCTGCGCAAACAATGAAGTTGAAAATATCAGAAAGCATATTCCAAAAAATAATTTCATATTTTTATTTTATAAATTGCTTTATTGCAGTTGCTTGTGTTTCGGTTTTATCGAATACCATTTCATCTTTTGATGGAGAGTAATATTCCTGAATTATTAAATTTTTCATTGTACCGTTGTCATCATAGCTAAGCAGATAAACAGAACCTGAAATTTTTTCTAAGGTAACTTTCCCGGACTTTGAAACCATAGGATAAATCACTTCTTCTAAATACATTTCCAAATCTTCATTTTCATCTCCGGCAATATCCTGTACTAAAGTTGAACTAAATATTTCTTCCTTAGTCATATTTGTATCTACATCACCGCTAGAAGTAGTTTGCGTTGTGGTTGTTGTCGAGTTTTGTTTAGGCTCTGATTTAGTTTTATCTTCTTTAGAGCACGACATTAGTAAAAAAGCAAGAAACAAAATTGGAATTAATTTTAACATTGGTATAATTGGTATATTAGGTTTAAAATTTTTTGAATTTAATGCTATGCTTTGTAAAGATTCGGGAAGTACTCAAGTTCCCTATCACTATTTTTTAATCGTTTTACGAATACAAGCTCTGCCTGTCGTTGAATATTGTGAATTATACCGGAGCGCACCCATCCATTCCTCTCAAAAAATCCAAGCATAATATCATTATCATCTTCAGTGGAGGAAAATATCAATTCATCACCTTCTTCAGTATAAATTTTTTCTGCTTCAGCATATAAAGCTTTAGCTGCACCTTTTTTTCTGAAACACTCGCTCACGCAAACAAACTGTGCGAAAGGTCTTGCGTAAAAGCTCCTGTTATGAGTCATATAGCCCGCTATTTTTTCATCTATAACAGCAACTAAAACTTCATCTTTCTCAATCTCTTCTTTTCTATCGCCTCCGAAAACATCGAATTTATCTATTTCATGAACATCTTTTAACGTTGCTTTTCTTATTATCATAGCTGTTACAAAAAATGCCAACACATTTACTGCATTGGCATTAATATTATTTGAAAGAAATCACTTTAAAATTTAAATCATTTTCATCATTTCAAATCAGTGCAATCCGTGATTCAAATTTTACTTTATCACTCCAAGCTCTTTACCAATATCACCGAAGATTTCAAGAATTCTATTTAAATGCTCTTCTTTATGCGAAGCCATAAACGACGTTCTTAACATTGCCATTCCAACAGGAACTCCCGGTGAAATGAATGCATTCACAAAAACTCCGGCATCAAATAATTTTCTCCAGAACATAAAAGTAATATCATCTTGTCCCAGTACTACAGGAACGATTGCTGTTTCGCTTTCTATTACATTGAATCCCATTGATTTAAATCCTTCTCTCATCTTAGCAGCGTTTGCAATAAGGTTTGTAATTCTTTCCGGCTCTGCAAGTAAAATATCCAATGCTGCGCTTGCTGCTGCAACAGATGCAGGAGTCGGCGATGCAGAAAAAATCAATGCAGGTGAATGATGCTTTATATAATTTATAACAGCTCTCTCACCGGCAACAAATCCCCCGAGCGAAGCAAATGTTTTTGAGAACGTACCCATTATCATATCGACTTCTTTATCAAGTCCGAAGTGTGAAGGAGTTCCCCTTCCACCCTTACCGATAACTCCCGTTGAGTGAGCATCATCAATTAATATTCTTGCATTGTATTTTTTACAAAGCTCAACAAGTTTTGGAAGGTCAACAATTTCACCGGTTGTAGAAAACACACCATCACTGGTTACCAGCTTTGATGCTTCAAGAGGAATCTTTGAAAGCACTCTTTCCAAATCAGCCATGTCGTTGTGAGCGTAGCGTTTGAACTCGGCAAAGCCACCCTTAGCCATCATGTTTGCTGCAACGATACATGCATGGTCATCTTTATCTGCGATTGTATAGTCTCCTTTGGAAACGAGCGTCGGGATAATTCCTTGCGCTGTCTGATATCCTGTTGAGAAAAGTAAGCAGTCTTCTTTACCGAAGAACTCTGCAAATTTTTTCTCAAGATTTATGTGAAGGTCTAATGTTCCTGTGAGATAACGTGAGCCTGAGCATCCCGTTCCATACTTATTTATCGCCGCAAGAGCAGCTTCTTTTACTTTTGGGTGCGCAGTAAGTCCGAGGTAATTGTTAGAGCCTGCCATGATAATTTTTCTGCCTTCGATTTGTACAACAGGTCCTTCGTTCTCTTCAATTGCTCTGAAATACGGATACATTCCGCTTGCTTTTACTTCGTCTGCTCGTGTGAAATTGTAACATTTTTGAAATAAATCCATATAATTCGGTTTGTTTTTTACGTTTTAGGGTAAATATTTTAAAATAGAAAATACTAATTATTCTGTATAACTTCTATGTTAAAATTTCATAACAATTTACGATTTGAAAGCATTTATTACAGGAGCAACCGGATTTGTAGGCAGCCACTTAGTCGATAAACTACTTGCAAAAGGATACGAAGTCTATTGCCTTAAACGCAAAACATCATCTACAAAATGGCTCGATGGAAAAGATATAAAATATGTGGATGGCGACTTATTCTCAAACGATGTTCTTGAAAAGACTATCGCTGAAATGGACTACGTCTACCATGTTGCAGGCGTAGTGAAATCAAAAGACAAAGCAGGATTCATAAAAGGCAACACTGAAGCAACAAAAAACTTGCTTGAAATTACATACAAAGTTAATCCAAAGATAAAGAAGTTTGTACATGTTTCATCGCT
>JBBRQV010000265.1:0-2862 GCA_038225955.1 Ignavibacteria bacterium
TACAAGCGTTGTGGTTCCATACCCCATTTCCCCCTATTCCTACTAATAGGCAATAACCCTTTTGAATAAATTTCCTTTCTTATTATATTGTATTAGTAGAACGAGTTACAATCCCGCTGAAGACTGGATTGAGCTTCGCACAGGAATCCGTCACTGAAATTTTCACTGACGAATTTGTAAAACTCCTATATTGATAAAACAATATTTATTTTTCATCCCGCTAAAAACGGGAGCAGCTTCGCACAGAAATCCATCAAAAATTCATCAGATTGAAAAAATTTTCGTTGGTATCCGTTCTCCGTCCCAAACTCCGTTTTGGGACGTAACCGGTGATTGAAACTCCGTTTCAATGCGAAACAGAGTTTCGCGGACAATACTTTCCCAAACAGAGTTTGGGAAAGAGAAAACAGATGAGTGTTAGATGGCAAAAGACGAATTTCTAAAAACTCCTGTACTGATAAATCAGTATTTATTTTTCAAAACCCGTCAAAAATCCATCATTATAATCGGAATGATGGAATGTTACAATAATGTTACATTCTCAACGAGGATCCCGCTAAAGCGGGGCAGGCAGTTGGGAACGAGAGAACATGAAATAAAATGTGACAATAATGCGACATTGTATAAGAAGGCCTTATAAATTTTCCGTTAAGAAAATCATGAGAACAATCGCAAGCGAGAGGTTTGTCTGAGCGAAGCGAGTTTACCTCGAGCACGATTTTCGGAGTGATTTTTAGGGAAATTTATAGAAGCCTTGATTTTTTTGGTTCTTTTTGTATCAAGACAAAAAGTATAATCCCGCTAAAGCGGGATAAAATATGCGTTCCGAAGCTGGAGTCCGCTAAAGACGGGATGTTCCACATCGGAACGAGTACAAGAAAAACCCGTCAAAAATTCATCATTAAGGTATAAATTCTTTGCGGACAAAACTCTCCCCTCGAGGGGAGTACTCTGCGAAGCGGAGGGAGGGGTGTTAGAGAGAACACTCAAGGTAGGCGTCTTTTCTTGTTGCGGCTAAAACAATCTTCCTTTCACTTCTCCCCTACCAAACTTATTTTATATAAAATCTTATCCATGAAATTTATCTTTTATATTTTATTTCTTTGCTTCATTGCGAACCATTCCTTCGCGCAGGACGTGGTTACACTCATCGAAGGAGAGGATGTAAATCTCTGCGGACGGATACTTCGCATTGACGGAATTTACATCAACAACGGAAATGTAAAGGCAGATATATCTGTTTTATGGCAGGAAAATTCCAAGCCTATTACAGGCGGATATAAACGCAACGATTCAATTTTTGTTACTGAAAAGTGTAAATATTACGTTAGCTCAATCAAAAAATTCGGGATGAATGATTCAAAAGGTTCTGTAGTTTTAAGTAAAGAACCCACTCGTATATTCTCTTTAGATATGGTTGCGGGGACTATGGATATGCGTAATTTATATTCATTCGGCGAAGAAGAATGGAGAGTAATACGAATTTCCAAAGATGATGCCGATATAAAAATAGCTGTAAAAAACTCTCCAGCAAAAAAAGTCACATTAAAGAAGAATGATTTAATATGGTACGGAGATATTGCTTTCTATATCTCAGATTTTCTTGCAAGTGCATCAGATGATCCGCTGTTTCAATGGGAAATAAAGCTCGAACAGGTAAAAGATTATTCGTACTTGAATGGTCCGGGCATTCCCGGAGAATTAATTAATGCTCCGGTTGATACTGAAGGTCTTGCACAGTTAGTAATAAGAAAAATGAAATATTACCCTAAGGAAAAATTTGATCAGGCAGAGTACGACGAAACTCCCGTAAAATACTGGGTGCTAACTGTGTTTATGTATCACACCGGCATGGCACACCAAACTATGGAAATTGAATACTTAGGTAGAAAAATGAATGTAGAGTTTGAAGGATACAAATCGTTCGATACAGAAGAGGAAGTTATGGAGTTTGCAAAGGCAAATAATATATCGGATATAAAATTGGAAGAGAAATAAACATAAAGTACTGAGATAGTTTTTTAGGATACAAACAGAAATTTTTTATTTTTATTTTTGAGCAAATAAAAAAATCCCCCATGGACGTACTTTTGATATATGATGTAAACAATCATGTAGAAGATTTAAAAACAGAGCTAAAGAAAAAAGGCTACAATGATTTCTGGTATCTGAACGAAACCATTCTTAACTTTCCTGACAACATCCTCTCAAAAAAAGCAGCAAATACAGATGAACCTTTGATGGATATTAAGGTTGCTATCGAATCCCTGAACAAAGAAAATTCATGGAAGATAGTTTTAGAGAGATGCATTTCAGTTGAGTACGGCGCATGGTCTGCCGTTCCCGGTAAGCCGGTAGTGAAGTAGATTTTCACACTTCCTCTAAATGGTTTTTGCCGTCTATTCCTAAATGGCATAGAGCAAAGTCGTATTTGACAGGGTCGCGGCTGTCAAATTCCTTTAGCTTTTCTGTGAGCTCGATTGCAAATTTCAAATCACATGATTTACGCTTTACCAACTTCAACTTTTGCGCTATTTTATAAATATGAGTATCTACGGGCATAATTAATTTAGAAGCGCTTATTTTATCCGACCATATTCCTAAATCAATATCATCTTTCCGAACCATCCAACGCAGGTACATCATTAATCTTTTGGAAGTAGAATTTTTCGAGACATCGGGCAATAAATAGTATATTTTATTATTAGTTATAGTTTCAGTAAAAAACTGTAACGGAGCTATAATATTCTCGTCGGATTCGTAAGGATATTTTACAACAAAAAGCGACTTTAGTGAGCCATAATTTAACACGGACTTTTGAATTCCTTTAACAAGATTTGACAAATCTTTTCCATCATTGAA
>JBBRQV010000266.1:0-2859 GCA_038225955.1 Ignavibacteria bacterium
AAGAGAAGTTTTTTCATATCATTGTAATAAAATTTATTTTAATGGTCGTGTTTTGGTCGGATTCCTGTAATTTCAGATTTAAGATTTAAGATTTCAAATTTCAGATGTACAATGATGAATTTTTGACGGATTCTTTAATTCCACTCTAAATATTAAATGTTTTTATTTGTAAATGGTCGGAAAATAGTCGGGTTTTATTTATCCATAATTGTCATTCTCGCGAAGGCGGGAATCCAATCATAACACATTATGGTCGGAAAAAAGTCGGATTTTGATCAGATTCTTCTCGACACGCAAACACGAAATGCACAAATCTTACAAAAATAATAATTCTAAATTTTGCATTCTAAATTCTGAATTGAAATAAGGTCGGAAAATGGTCGGATTTTGCTCGCATCCCAACTTAGCGGGATTCTGCGAAATAAGCTCCGTAAATTTTTTCTTCCCTTTCCCTGGGGGCGCCCGTTCTCCAATGTGTGAGCAGAGGTTTCATTTCCGCTGGAGATTAAATCCATGTAGGCGACTTTATTATCGGAGAGAACTCTGAAGCAGTCCAGTCCTTTTGGCGAGACGTTCACTCTGCCATCTTTGCTTAGCGGGGCAGTCGCCACAAAAAATAAATGCTGCTTAGAAATGAAGTCTTTATTTGCCTGTGAGATTGTATCCTGAAGTTTGCCCATAGAAAAATTGGTTTAATTAAAAATAACAAAACTCTTTGTACTTCCAAATTCATTTTATTTTGCAATTATAAAAAATAAATATTGAAAAATTAATTTTCGTATATTTGTAACTGTACTCTGTTCTTTTATATACCCTTACCTTCCTAAAATTAAAAAAAGGATTTCATTATGAATTTCGATACAGGCAATACGGGATTTATGCTTCTTGCAACAAGTCTTGTAATGTTAATGACTCCGGGTCTCGCGTTTTTCTACGGCGGATTAGTCGGCAGAAAAAATGTTTTAGCTATCATGATGCAGAGTTTTGTATCAATGGGCGTTACCACAATTCTATGGTGGCTCGTCGGTTACTCAATGTGTTTCAGCGGTGATATGAAAACAGGTACAGATTTATTTGGTATCATAGGAAATTTTAAGATGTCATTTCTACAAGGGATGGATATGAATACTCCATCGTCTCTCAATAACACAATTCCTCTCTTCGTGTTCGTTGCATATCAGATGATGTTTGCAATTATCACACCTGCTTTGATTACCGGCGCATTTGCCAACCGAATAAAGTTCAAAGCATACTTAGCATTTTTAATCGGCTGGTTACTCTTCGTTTATTTTCCCTTCGTACACATGGTGTGGGGCGGCGGTGTAATGGCTGTATGGGGCGTAAAAGATTTTGCAGGCGGTATTGTTGTTCATAATATTGCAGGTATGGCTGCGCTTGCATCGGTTCTTTATGTTGGTAAGAGAAGAGTTGAAGATAAAGGCTTGCACTCAATTCCACTCATTGCGCTCGGTACGGGTTTGCTTTGGTTTGGATGGTACGGCTTTAATGCAGGCAGCGAGTTTGCTGTTGACTCAGTTACAGCGATAGCATTTTTAAACACAGATATCGCAGCTTCATTCGCAGCAATAATGTGGCTATGGATGGCGTGGATGTTTGAAGAGAAACCAAAGTTTGTCGGACTTCTTACGGGGGCAGTTGCAGGACTTGCAACTATCACTCCCGCAGCAGGATACGTAACAATTACTTCAGCAGTAATAATTGGCTGCGTAGCGGGTATAGTTTGCTACTTTGCAGTGTATCTGAAAAATAAATTAGGATGGGATGATGCGCTTGATGTATGGGGTGTGCATGGTGTCGGCGGAATGATAGGAGTAATTATGCTGGGCATATTCGGCTCAGTTGCGGTGAACGCAACGGGAAGCAACGGATTGCTTTATGGTGACTCGCATTTCTTCTGGATACAAATGCTGGCTATTGCAATTAGCTCAGTGTATGCATTCGGATTTACTTATCTGATGCTCGTTGTAATTAATTTATTTACGCGGGTAAAAACTACCGAGGAAGAAGAAACGCAAGGGCTAGATGAAACGCTCCACGGAGAAACAGCTTACTTATAATTTTTATCTTTTATTTTAAATTCTGCCGGTGAAAGCCGGCAGTTTTGTTTATGTAAATAAATTCGTTTGCGAAATCTATGAGATATTTTATTCCTTTAATATTAGTTTCTTTAATATTCAGTGAGGTTTTATTAGCTGATTGTGATTCCAACAAAGTAAAAATAGGTTCGGTTCTTTATGAGCCGAATGGTACGATTGAACTAAAATCAGATTCCGCTCTTTTCAATGGTTTCTTGATTTTTGAGGTTCATAAACAATCAGATAAGGATTTCTACATAGGTGATTCAACTTTTAGTACTATAGAAATTTTTTTCTTAAACGATTTGACCGAGTTTAATTTTTCAAGTAAAAGATATTATTACAATACAACATATTTAGGATCAGAGATAAATCGGGGAAGTGAAAGTGAAAATCTTAATAAACTAGCTGCTTTTTATCAAATTTTTCTTAAAATAAGAGATTATCATCCCGAAAAATATTTTCTTTTAAATGAAATGACATCTGCAATATTTGACACTAATGGTACGAAATTATTTAAATTGAAAGAAAATGACAGAGCGTATTTTATTTTTAAAGTAAAATTTTATGGAGCAAACTTAAGATATAAAAGTATGGTTTTCTTTCCTTCAAGAGAAAAATATGAAAGTTATAAAT
This sequence comes from Ignavibacteria bacterium, assembly GCA_038225955.1. GTDB lineage: Bacteria > Bacteroidota > Ignavibacteria > Tepidaquicellales > Tepidaquicellaceae > JAFDZO01. Next base: position 2,733 of record JBBRQV010000266.1, read on the forward strand.
ATTTTAGCGAGATGAATTTCTTCCTTCCTGTAAGTAAAGCATTTATATTTGAACCGCTAAATGAAAATATTCTTTACAAAAATGGTTTTACAAAATCCGAATGGTTTCCGGATTATTTGTATAAAAA
>JBBRQV010000267.1:0-2767 GCA_038225955.1 Ignavibacteria bacterium
AATTATTGCCGATTACAATTCACAATTGCAAAAGAGACAATCAGGCAGCAATACGTGGTCACCTGCAGGATTAAACGGTAAAAAAGTCCGCTACCTTACAACATTACCTAATGGAGATATTTTTGCAATTTCCGGAACAGGTTTATCTACTGCATCTTGCACAACACGAATTCATCGCTCAACTGATAACGGAGCAACATGGGAAGATGTGTTTTCGAAAGTTTTCCCTTTTAACAATATTGTTGGCGGAGCAATGACAGTGAAACAGGACGGTTCTTTGTTTGCAGCTCTTCCTGTTTTTAAAGGACCAACTCTTGGAGACTATGCATGGTCATTTACTTATCAATCAACTGATGGGGGAAATAGCTGGATTGCACAAGATTCTACTCAGGTTGGAGAGCCAAGAGGACTTATTCCTGTTGGAGAAAATAAAGTATTAGTTGGAACTACTGCAGACGGAGTATATTTTAAAATTCCTACCCAAAATTTTTGGTTTCCAATTGATACAGTACCTCACTTTTTTGGTTCGAGATATACTGTAGATCTTATAAAATCAGGAGAGGGGACCATATTTTATACAGAAGGAGCAAAGGTAAGAAGAAGTACAGATAGTGGCATTAGTACCCAAATTTTAACTACTCCAAGTCCTTCTTCTGTTATTAATGCAATTTGTGCAGGCTCGGATAACGAACTATACATTGCAACAGATGATAAGAAGCTTTACAAATCCTCTACTATGGGAAATACTTGGGAACTCATGAGAACAGGTTTGCCCAATGCCGCAAATGTTTACTCTCTTAAATTAATTGACGGAAAGTTATTTGCAGGTACTTTTGCTTATGGTGTGTATTATTATGAACAGGATATAATTGGAATCGGTAATGAAAATAATTTTGTAAGCGATTTTAAGTTAAATCAAAATTATCCAAATCCGTTTAATCCCAATACAAAAATTTCTTTTTCAATTCCTAAGTCTCAATTTGTCAGCTTGAAAATTTTTGATATGATGGGCAGGGAAGTTGAATCCTTAATGAATGAAAATAAAGATGCGGGAAATTATAATGTAAACTTCGATGCTTCCGCTATAGCGGGTGGAGTTTATTTCTATAAAATTCAGACTCAGGAATTTTCCGAAACAAAGAAAATGATTCTTGTCAAGTAACTCCTTTTTCTTTTTATATATAAAGACCAAAATTGCTCCTTTTATAGTATTTCATCAAGGGGGCATTTTGTTCTGAATATACTCCATTTAAAACCTGCTTTATTTTTTCTAACTTCCCACATGCTAAAAACTATACCTCTTTTACTCCTGATATTTTTATCAGTAAGCCCTTCATTTCCGCAGGATAAAAATCCTGTTGCTCCAACTCCGGCAAAAGAACGTCTGGAAACTTTCAACTATAAAAAACAGATGCAGGAAAATTCTTTATTGAAAAATATCGAATTTGAAAACATCGGACCTTCCATAATGAGCGGAAGAGTGGTTGACGTTGAAGTAAATCCTAACGATCCGACAATTTTTTACGTTGCCTATGCATCGGGCGGATTATGGAAAACTATTAACAATGGAATGTCTTTCACTCCGCTGTTTGATAATGAAGCGGTGATTACTATAGGAGATGTTGCAGTTGACTGGTCGAACAATATTATATACGTAGGGACCGGCGAAAACAATTCAAGCCGTTCATCCTATTCAGGTACAGGAATATATAAATCAATTGATGACGGTAAATCGTGGAGTAATATCGGGTTAGAAGAAACTCAGCACATAGGAAGAATTGCAATCGATAGTAAAAATCCAAACAAAATTTTTGTTTCAGCGCTCGGGCATTTGTATTCACCGAATCCTGAAAGGGGAGTTTACATTAGCGAAGACGCAGGAAAAACCTGGAAGCATACTTTAAAGATTGATGAGAACACAGGAGGAATAGATTTAGCGATTGACCCTTCAAACTCAAATATTGTTTATGCATCAATGTGGTATCGCACAAGAAGAGCTTGGAATTTTGAAGAGGCTGGTGCAGCATCAGGGATATATAAAAGCATTGATGGAGGAAATACATGGAGCTTAATCACAACTGCTTCATCAGGATTTTTAACAGGAAGTAATACGGGAAGAATAGGGCTAACAATATACCCTAAAAATACTCAGGTAATTTATGCAACGGTTGATAATCAAACAGGCAGAGATAAAAAAGAAGAAAATAACGACGGACTTACTAAAGATAATCTGAGAAAAATTTCTGAAGATGAGTTTATGAAGTTAGATACTGCAAAGCTTAAAGAATTTTTGGATGATAACGGGTTCGCTGAAGAATATACAGCCGAGAAAGTTTTTCAAATGGTTTCAAATAAATTAATTCAGCCGACTGCTTTAGTAGAGTATCTTGAAGATGCAAATACTTTACTTACAAATTCAGAAGTAACCGGCGCAGAAGTTTACCGCTCGGATAATGCAGGAAGCTCATGGAGAAAAGTAAGCAACGATGAATTGCAAAGTGTGTTCAGCACGTACGGATATTATTTTGCGCACATATCAGTTTCTCCCGTTGATGAAAATAAAATTTATTTAATGGGAGTCATCGTGGTAAAATCTTCAGATGGCGGAGCAAATTTTGTTTCTATCAATGAGGATAACGTTCACGCAGACCATCATTATATGTGGATTGACCCGAACCGCGCAGGACATTTAATTAATGGCAATGATGGCGGACTGAATATGTCTTATGATGACGGCAAGACATGGCAGAAATTAAATGCGCCCGCA
>JBBRQV010000268.1:0-2685 GCA_038225955.1 Ignavibacteria bacterium
CCGATATTTCCATTCTCACTCCACTCAACACATTTATCAATAATTTTTTCATACAAGAATTTATTGCCTACTTTCAGTTTCTGAAAATCATTCGAGCCGGGGTTGGATGTAAGTATCAAAACATAAGTCAGTTTATCTTTGCGTGAAATAAATGGCTTCAACGAATCATATCCCTGATACGGCTGGAATGTAATAGAATCAAATGGCTTATCATCAAGGAAGGCGCGTGCATACTGCTCAGAACTGTTTTCCATATCCCCTCTTTTCGCATCACAAATTTTTATGAGATTATCCGGAATATACTTCAAAGTTTTTTCGACTGACTTAAATCCTTTTGCGCTTTCATAAAATGCCATATTCAATTTATATCCTGCAGCAATATCTTTAGTCGAGCATATTATATAATGATTGAACTCATACACAGGGTCAGAATACTTATGAAAACATTTCGGGATTTTCGTAATATCCGAATCCAGACCAATTACAAGATTGGAATTATTTTTTTTAACAACTGCCTGTAATTTTTGTAAGTAAGTCATATTGATTTATAAACTATTATATTGTAGCACGATTATCGGCAAAAGCTAGTGTTAAAAAATTCATTTCCATCGTAGAATTCAACTTTTCCAATGGCGATAAACGGCAAAAACTATATTTTTATCGATTTTTCAAAAATAAAACATCAAATCTAATCAAAAAAATGATAAAAAATTTTCAAACTGTCGTATCCGGTCACTTCTTTCGGACATCGGAAGTTTCCAAAAAACTTACAATGTAACACAGAAATAAACTTCTTAGATAGAAATTAATCAAATATTTTGCCGTTTATCGTCGTTATTTTTTGCCGTTTATCGTACTGCAACATAATAGTTACTTCTTCAAAAAATTTTTCCACATCATACTTTCAACAGGTTTATTCGTCTTCTTATTATACTTTGCGCTTTTCTTTTTGTCGTATGAATTTTCTACTTCGCCCTCTACCATAAAATAGATCAACTGCCCTATCGGCATAAACGGATAAACAATCACGGGCTGCTTAACCGAAATTTCCAGTGTCCAGTAATTTTTAAATCCTACATCACCCTTACCTGCCGTTGCGTGAATATCAATTCCAAGTCTTCCTATACTCGATTTCCCCTCTAAGAAAGGTACGTATTTATACGTCTCTGTATACTCCTGAGTTACTCCCAGATATAATCTTGAGGGAAGTAAAGTCCATCCTTCCTTCGGAATTTTAAACGCAGTTGCCTTATTATGTTTCTTCGCATCAAGAATATCATCATCATAAATAGAAAGCCACTCGCCAAGATGGACATCGTAGCTGTTTGTGCCGAGGCATTTTCTGTCGTAAGGTTTTATTACAATCGTTTTGTTTTTTATTTCTTCAAGAATTTTTTTATCGGAGAGAATCATGTTCTACTAAGAATTTAGATTTATGATTTAAGATGCTGATCACAGACTACAATGATTTCCTATGATTGAACTGATTAAGATTTTAAACTCTACTAATAAACTCTCACTACTCAATACCATTAAAGTTATATGTACAGATTTCTATTTCTATATGCGCTCATACCTATGCCAAGCATTACTAAAAATGATAATAGAGACGAGATACCATAGCTCATAAGAGGCAGCGGAATTCCGATAACAGGCATCAGCCCAATTGTCATCCCGACATTAATAACTAAGTGAAATAAAATTATAGAGGCAAAGCCTATGCAAGCAATAGATAAAAAACTGCTGCGTGTTACGTGTGCATTGTTAATCAATTTATAAATAATCGTAATGTATAAAGTAAGAAGCAAAAATGAGCCGATAAATCCAAACTCCTCCCCTATCATACAAAAAATAAAATCCGTCCATTGTTCCGGAATAAACTTCAGCTGCGTCTGTGTCCCTGCAAGAAATCCTTTACCCCATAATCCGCCGGAACCAATTGCAACTTTCGATTGAATGACATTATACCCTGTACCGAGCGGATCAGTCATAGGGTCAAACACTGCCATAATTCTTTTTTGCTGATACGGCTGAAGCTTGCTGAAAACTTTTGGCACTGAAAATCCGATGGCAACGTTCACCGCTACAATTATTCCGCTGAGAATAAAATTCCGCTTAAATAAAAGTAAACAGACAGCTATCACAATAATTGCGACTATAAAATATGTACTCCCTAAGAATGCGCAAAAGGCAATAGCGCCGAATGAAATTAACGCCACTAAAAAATAAGGTGAGAGACCAGCCCAGAAAAAAATAGGAATTAGAAAAGATAAGAACACTAGTGCAGTACCTGTATCGGGCTGCTTGAGAATTAATATAAACGGTATCATAACAATTGCGGTTGCCTTGATAAACTCCCACGGCTTATTTATATCCCGCGCTTCTTCGCTTCCCGAGGATAAATAATTTGCTAGGCAAAGTATTGTCGAAAACTTTGCAATCTCCGAAGGCTGAATACCGAATCCTCCCACGTAGAACCAGCTTTTATTACCATTAATAGTTTTACCGAAAATTAAAACTGCTATAAGTAATCCTATAGTAAGTAAGTATAAAAGATATGACCCTTTTGAAATGTACTGGGGAGGAACAAAGCTTAAGCCAATCATTAATGCAAATCCGAACAAAGCAAAATATAACTGCTTCATATAAAAATCGTGGCTTGATGTATTGCCGTAAGTAGCGCTA
>JBBRQV010000269.1:0-2667 GCA_038225955.1 Ignavibacteria bacterium
ATATCTATTTAAAGTTAAATTTTATTTTCGTATCTTATCAGAAATAGAATTTAACTTTTTATATTTATGTACTCACAAGCACAACTACTAAAACTAATGCTCGAAGATGCCAGAAGGAAAACACTTAAAGGCATTGAAGGAGTAACGAAAGAGCAATTGTTTGCTCCGCCTATTCCAAACGAAGATTGTATCGGCGCATATTTAATGCATCTTGGCGAGTGTGAAATAGGATGGTATGAAGATATGACAGGGGAGGCACTTCCGCAGGAACTAAAAGATAGAAATTACTATGGAGTATGGATTGGCTGCCCGGCTGAAGAAGCACATCCGCCTAAAGAAATGATTGAAGTCGAAGAATATCTCTCGGCACTTGCAGATGTCCGCAAACTCTGGATAGATTTTTTAGATAAAATAGATGACAGTGAGCTTGATGAAATAGTTATAGCATACAAAGGACACGGTGATATAAAGATGACTAAACGCGACATTATAAATCGCCTTATCTCCCATGAAAATCATACTCACGGACAGATGTTTTTATTGCTGCGAATGGGAGGAATAAAAAAGAACTTTAATAATATCTGGGGTATTCGTTTAGAAGACCACATGAGACATCCTGGTTAATACTAAATAGGTCTCGTCAATTCTAAACAATCATAAATATTGTGCCTGCTATTATGAGCGCTCCGCCAATAATAGTTTTTACAGTAAGCTGTTCATGTAGAAAAACTACGGAGAAAATTAATACGAGAGCAACGCTTAGCTTATCTATTGGCGCTACCTGAGAAACATTCCCTAATTGCAGAGCTTTGAAATAAAATATCCACGAGAGTCCCGTTGCAAGTCCTGAAAAGATAAGAAACATCCAGTTGGTTTTTGTAAGCTCTGAAATAGAGCCTGCCTCGCCGCGCGTAAAGACAATTCCCCATGCTAAAAATAAAACTACAATTGTTCTTACTGCCATTGCAACATCGGAGTTAACACCTTTAATTCCAATTTTTGCAAGAATTGCCGTTATTGCCGCAAAGAATGCCGAGAGTAATGCAAATATCCACCACATAGTTTTTCTTTATTTTATTAAAATCATTTTTTTTGTGATTGAATTTTTTATTCCGCTTGATTCAATATTCATTGAATAAAAATACACTCCGCTTGAGAGGGAAGATGCATTGTAATTTAGTAAATGAAATCCAGAACTTTGAATTTCGTTCACTAGTTCTATTATCTGTCTTCCTCTTATATCGCAAATTTTAATTGAGACTTTACCATCTTTTGGCAGATAATATTTTATAGTTGTAGAAGGATTAAACGGATTGGGATAATTCTGATACAAAGTAAAATCGGTAGGTGTAACGGTGTTAAAACTTTCAAGCACTACATCTGATTCCACTGTATAATTATTAATAACAACCTGCCTGGCGTCATTACATAAATATCGTTTTAAAAATATTGCCGAGCGTTTAGGAAGGTAGTCCAGCGGATAAAAATTTTCGTGTCCGCCTCCAATGACATAATCCAGCTCAAATGCCTTGCTGTACTTTCCCATTAGTCTAGTAATATAAAAAGGTCCAAAGACTCGCAAATAATTATTACACGTATAAGTAAATCCTTCGATGAAAGGAATATTCAAATCGGCGGTTCCGTGAAACATTAAAGTTGGTACTGTATTAGAAGGCTTTATTAATAAAGTATCGTTAATAGCTCCCGATGAACTAAGAATACATTTTATCGTGAATGGGTTTGTTAAATTATTTGTAGCTGTGTTCAGCGGGCCAAGTTCAGTTATTAAATTAGGATAATACGAATTCATATTCTCCTGACTTGCATAGACAATAAGGTAAGACGTTACAGCCCCCGCGCTTATTCCTCCCGTAAAAAAACAATTTGTATCGATTTTGTATTTGCCGGCATTAGCTGCAAAATATCTAAACGCTGCTTTCGTATCCTGCATAGAGCGGTACACGGCCTGCGCAAGTGAGTAACCATTGCCCATGCATGCAAAGGGGTCCCCGGTAACATCCCATCCGAGGCGGTAATCTATAGAGGCGCAAACATATCCGCGCTGAGCAAAGTCCATCATAACAGGTGCCATTTCATATCGGTTGCCATTAACATATCCGCCGCCATGAATTAATAAAATAAAAGGGCGCTTACTTAAATTATCGGATTCAAAATTCGGGTTTGCAATTATAAATTTCAAATTTTGCTGATTACCTTGCCAGTCTGTATTTTGTCCATAGGAAACATTATCAACCACTTCGATTTGAGATGAAGTAAATGCATACGTGCTATCAAACCTTCCGGGAATACAATATTGCTGCGCAAAAGAGGGGAACGAGGCGCAAATAAATATGATGAATGAAAGAATGAATTTCAGCATGATGTAATATAAACTAAAGTGTTTATTCTTTTTAGAGAATTTTCATTGCCTTAATATCAAATTTGGAATCTTGTATTTTAAAGAAAATAAAAACTTATGAACAACAACAATAATAATAACAACGACGAGCAGCAGCAATTACCGCAGCAACAAATAAATATTGAGCTTGGCGATAAAGAAGCCGAAGGGATATACTCGAACTTTGCTATACTAACGCACTCACCCGCAGAGTTTATACTTGATTTCACAAGAATATTTCCGGGCACAACGAAGGCAAAAGTAATGTC
>JBBRQV010000270.1:0-2652 GCA_038225955.1 Ignavibacteria bacterium
CTTTCGGATAAATATTAGCTGTCAGGATTCTACGGAAACCGAAACAGTGAGCGCAAATGCCTGTATTCTATCTGGGGTTAGAATGCAGGTTTTTTGTGTTTATATAAAAGCAGTTTATTAGTAAGTTAAAGCAGGATTTATCACTTACACTAAATTTTTATGATTAAAAAATTTACATCCGAATTTGATTCAAGATACTCATTTGAGAAAGCTTTAATGACCGGGTATATATTCTCTTTAGTTCTAATGCTGCTAATGGGTTACATTACTTATAACCAAATGGATGAATTTAAGCAGGCCGAGTCTATGGTTGTTCATACGGTTAATGTGATACGACAAATTAAAGAGGTGCAGACAATGAGAAGAGGTTATGAGATAGACTACTTAGACCAGATTTTAAGCGGAACAAGGGCAGTAAAAATTAATATGGATACAATAGATTATGAGCTGAACAAATTAAAGAAAATGATTGGAGATAATCCAAATCAGTTGAATAATATTGAGAGTTTAAGAATGGCAATATACGAACGGAAAAATGATCTTGAAAAGTTTGCAACTCTTTACAAAACAGACAAAAGCAAAGTTCAAAAATTTGTTGAGGGAGATTTGATGAGCTCCTATCAAAAAATTGGAAATGATCACCGGACAATGATTGCAATTGAAGATAGTTTACTGCAAAGAAGAACCGAAGATAGCTTTTCACAGGCAAATCAAACTAAAACTTTTATAGCCGTCACGTCTTTACTGGGAGGATTTATTTTAATTGTTTCGTTAATTATTTCAAATAAACAAGTAAGTTTGCGTAATAAAGCAGAAGATGAGTTATTACAAATAAACGAAAGTCTTGACATGAAGGTGCAGGTTAGAACTCACGAACTGGAAAAGACAAATGATTCTTTAAGAAATGAAATTGCAACCAGAAAAGAAGCCGAGAGGGCTTTACTAAAAACACAGGGAAGAATGAAGAGGCTTTTTGATACAGACTTGATAGGAACATTTGTATCGGATTTGGATAAAGGAATTATTCCCGAGGCGAATGAAACATTCCTGAAAATGATGGGATACTCTGAAACGGATCTTCCTTTAAAGTGGGAATCCGTTCTTTCTCACAAAGATTACAGTGTTACGCCCTCCAGAGTTTTCTCAATTGAGCAAAACGGATTTATAGAGCCTCTTGAAAGAGAGTATATTCGCAAAAATGGCAGCTCATTAAATGTTATTGTTGGCGCGGCAGCTCTTCCTGAGGAAGAGAATAAAGTTATAGCCTTTGCATTAGATATTACAAAAGAGAAAATTCTCCATAAAGAATTTGAACAGGTAAATAAGCGACTTCACCATGCTCTAAAGGCAAGTAAGGCTACTGAATGGGAATGGGATTTAGTCAGCAATAAAATCTATTGGTCAGAAGATTTATATACATTGTTCGGAAAAGATAAAAGCACTTTTAATCCGGGAGTTAATGGATGGTCAGATTTAGTTTTCCATGAAGATAGAGATAAAGTGAATGATGAATACAGGGACTCCTATAAGAATAAATCAAACCTTGATATAGATTTCAGAATCCTGAAAGAAGACGGCACTATTTCATGGCTGAATTTAACGGGAAGATTTTATTTGAATGAACTCGAAATACCGATTGTAATGAGCGGCTTATGTTTGGATATTACCTTAAAAAAACAAGATGAAGCATTGATACATCTGCAAAATTCTGTTTCGAGAGTGCTGACTGAAGCTGCGACTGACGAAGAAATTTTCAGCAATATTTTAGGCAACCTATGTAAAGTAATCAATTTTGAAATCGGGAATTTTTGGACAATAAAACAAGATAAATCAGATTTCGAACTAAAATATGCAGTTGAAAAAAATAAAAATGATGACCCGAATTTTTATAATCCCCCTTTCAGTTTATTCAATGACGTAAAAAAATCCCGAAGCTATCTGTGGAAAAGCTTTGAAGATAAAAATGTAAAAACCTCATTTGGATTACCAATATTTGTTCATGATGAACTTTTCGGAATTATAGACTGCATAAGTAAATATAAAATTATAGAGGATGAGGGATTAAAGAATTTGTTAATCTCAATCGGTAATCAGATTGGAAGTTTCATTGAAAAGAAAATCGCAGAAAAAAATTTACAGGATGCAAAAGAAAATCTTGAAGTAAAAGTTGAAGAAAGAACTTCCGAGCTTAATAATGCATTAGTAAGTCTCAGAGACGAAGTTGAAATCAGAATTCAAAAAGAAGAAGAGCTGAAAAGATTGTATTATGAGTTAAGAGAGATGCAAAAGGAAATGGTTCATCAGGAAAAACTTACAGCTCTCGGAAGATTTGCTTCAGGTATTGCCCATGAGATAAGAAATCCTCTGGCAAATATTAGCTCGCTTGCTCAGTTTATGGCAAAATCAAAAACGTTGGATGAGAAAGCAAAGGAAAGATTGGACTACATACTTATAAACATAAACCTTGCGAATAAAATAATAAAGGACTTGCTTCAGTTTGCATCTCCTGATGATATGAATTTCAAGGAAGGAAATCTAAATAAAATATTAAATGAACTTTATCAAAGCGTAAAATCACGATGCGAGGAAAAAGGGATTAAGTTAGAGCTGATGCTCGATGATTCAATTCCTGAATTTGAGTTAAACGATGAA
>JBBRQV010000271.1:0-2632 GCA_038225955.1 Ignavibacteria bacterium
CTACAGCAACCTTTTCCCAGGAGGAATTCCACTCGGAACAGTTCTTGAAACGGGTAATCTTGATAATCTTTTTAAAAAAGTTATTATAAGGCCTGTTGTGAATTTTAGTATTCTTGAAGAAGTGTTCGTTGTAAAAAGCCAGCCAAGTAAAGAAAAAAACGAGCTGGAAAAAATATTTATGAATAAATAATCGGAATGAAAATAGAGCAATGATTGTTTCATATTTAAAATACATAGCAGTAATAATTCTTTTAGTAGCAGTCCAGAAAACTTTGATCTGGCTCGTTGCATTGTCTAATTATAATATTGCGCCTGACTTAGTTATACTGATGGTGATTTACGTAGGTATTGCACGCGGGCATATTGAAGGTTCTGTTATCGGATTTTTATCCGGACTTATGATTGATATGCTTTCTGGTTCGTTCCTTGGGCTCTCGGCGTTGAGTTATACAATAGCAGGATTTATAGCAGGGTATTTTTGTATTAAAGAGAGGGAAGAATTTCTTAAGAAATATTATTTAGTTGGAATTGTTTTTCTCTGCGCATTCATTGGCAACTCAATCTACTTTATGATTTTCTATCAGGGTTCGCCCATTAATGTATTTAATATTTTTCTGATTTATGTTTTATCTACTACGACCTACACAACAATTGTAGGAAGTTTGTTCATACTTTTTATTAAGGATAGCAAAAAAACTGCTTACAGCTGATGGATACTACCATAAAAAAAATCATTCTCTACATTGCCGTAGGGTGTATTTTTGTGATACTTGTGACAAGATTAGTTTATCTTCAGGTTATAAGTGTTGACGAACTTTCAAAAGACTCTAATAAGAACGCTATAAAAAACATAACAGAAACTCCTGCCCGCGGACTTGTGTTCGACAGGAAAGGAAAAGTTATTGTTGATAACCAGCCTTCATATACTTTAACAATCACTCCCTATCAGTTCGATAAAACGAACCTTAATGAAATTGCAGACCTTGTAAATCTTCCTGTTGATAAGCTCAAAGAAGATCTAGATAAAGTTAAGGGCACGAACAGATTTAATCCTGTAAAGATAAAAAGAGATTTAGACTTTAAACAGATTTCTTTCCTCTCTGAAAATAAAGACCGCTTAAAAGGTGTTGATTACCAGGTGGAAGCGCGGCGGGTTTACCCGAATAAATTCAGAGCTTCGCATATGTTTGGGTACACAAAGGAAATTTCAGAGAAGCAACTCGATAAACAAGTTGGAGATTATTATAAGCAGGGTGATTTAATCGGTTCAGGCGGACTTGAAGAGAGCTACGAAGAAATTTTACGTGGAGAAAAAGGAAACAGATTTGTTTCAGTAGATGTGAAGGGAAGAGAAGTAGGTCCTTTCAACGATGGGAAAAGTGATATTCATCCTGTGAACGGTGCTGACTTAATGTTATCGGTTGATTCAGATTTGCAGGAGTATGCAGAAAAAATTCTTACAGGTAAAAGAGGCGGCATAATTGCTCTTGACCCGAGAACAGGCGAAATATTATGCATGGTTTCAAAACCTGATTTTGATTTATCGATTTTCTCCGGTACAACAGATGCAAAAGAATTTGGTAAGTTACTTGTAGATAAAGATAAGCCGTTGTTCAACAGAGTTATCCAGTCAAAATATCCTCCTGGCTCTACATGGAAAATGATGATGAGTCTTGCTGCATTATCAACGGGAGATATTACTCCAAAAAGCTTAGTTGAGTGTAATGGCTCATTAACTTTCGGAAGCAGAACATGGGAAGATGAAGGAGTTTACGGTGCGATAAATGTTGTAACAGCAATTGAAAAATCGTCAAACGTATTTTTTTATAAGATGGGTTTGAAGATTGGCATCGATAATTATAATAAGTATGCTTCAATGTTCAACTTCGGAAAAAGAACAGGAATAGATTTACCCAATGAAACTTACGGCTTACTTCCTTCGCAGGGATATTATGATAAAATTTTTGGCCCGCGTGGATGGAATCAAAGTGTTTTAATTAATCTTGGAATTGGTCAGGGAGAGCTTCTTGTTTCTCCTGTACAGCTTGCTGCATACTGCTCTGCAATTTCACAGAACGGAATTTATAATCAACCGCATTTTGTAAGCAGGATAAAAAATTCTACAACCGGCAAAGAAGAAATGTTTAAGTACGATACACGCAAGATAGAAATTTCAAAAACATTTTTTGAAACTGTACAGAGAGGAATGTATTTAGTTGTTAACGGAACTGGTACTGCAAAAAATGTCAAGAACAGTGAATATACGATTGTAGGAAAAACAGGAACTGCGCAGAACTCAGCAGGGAACAACCACTCATGGTTCGTCGGTTATGCTCCGTTTGAAGATCCAAGGATTGCAGTTTGTGTACTTGGCGAAAATGCAGGATGGGGTAATCAATATGCTGCTCCTATTGCTGCGGCAATTATGGTAAGGTACCTTAGCGGCAACGCAGAAGATGTCTTCAATGAAAAATCTGCTTCAGGCATTACAGATTAAAATTAAAAAGTTCTAATAAAGTTTTTTAGTGGATAAAAATATTTTCAAAAGATTCGATATTGTTCTTACTCTTGCTACGGGTATACTTATTACTATAGGAGTACTTGCAATCTATAGCGCTACTTACGGCAATAC
>JBBRQV010000272.1:0-2622 GCA_038225955.1 Ignavibacteria bacterium
AATAAATCGGGATTTGTTATGTTCAATCCCAATGAAATAAGAACGGACACTACTAAACCTATTATTTCGTTTGGAGATTTAAAAATTTTAGATGAAAAGCAAATTAAGACAGTAGATTTATCCCGGCTACAAAAAGTCGAATTAAACAGCCGGCAAAATAATCTAGAGATAGATTTTGCGTTAATGGATTTTACGAATCCTAAAAAAAATCAATATGAATATAAGCTGGATGGAGTAGATGATGATTGGATTTCAGCCGGGAATAAAAACTCTGTTTTCTACACTAATCTAAACCCCCGGAACTACAAATTGAAAATTCGCGGAGTGAATTATAATGGAATCCGAAGTGACGAAAAAATTCTTAGTATAATTATCAATCCGCCTTTCTGGAGGACAATATGGTTTTACATATTTATGGGAGTAGTCTCCATCGGATTTGTTTTTGGAATTTATAAATACAGGCTCAGAAAGGATGTTGAGTTAGCTCTTGAAATTGAACATGCTAAGGAGGAAGAACGCGAGAAGTGGCGCGAACAGGCATCAATTGATTATCATGATGAGCTCGGGCATAAGCTTACCCGAATTTCAATGTACTCTCGAAGAGTTCTGAAGAAAATGAACGGCTCTGCTGATGAGCTTGGAAGCGATATAAAAAACATAATTGAAACTTCGAACAGTTTACGAATGAGTGCAAGAGATTTAATTTGGTCGTTGAATCCATCAGAAGACTCTTTATTCGATTTTATTACGAGAGTAAATCTTTTTGCAGATGAGCTTTTCGAAAGCTCAAACATTATTTATCACAAAAGCGAAAACCCTTTTGAGTGGAAAGACATCGAATTAAAAATGGAAGTGAAGCGTCAGATGCTTTTTATTTTAAAAGAAGGAATGAATAACGCTTTGAAATACTCCCGCGCGGAGAATGTCAGACTTGATGTTACCAAAGAAAATGAAAAACTATATATGAAAATTGCTGATAATGGAATAGGTTTTGAATATCCTTCTGAATACACAGGTTACGGCTTGCTGAATATGCAGAAGAGAGCAAGGAAGGCTGGCTTTGATATAGAAATAGTTTCTGCTCTGCAAAAAGGAACGAAGATAATTATTTATAATATTTCATTTTGCAATCAGCTAAATAAAATAGTCTAATGCTTAAAGTTGCTTTAATAGAAGATGATAAATTGATCCGTGAAGAGCTAGAAGAGATGCTGAATAACTCAGATACATGCAGCTGCGTCGGTTCATTTATGAATTGCGAGACTGCATTAAAGGAAATTGGGAAAAGTGAACCTGATGTAATTCTGTTGGATATTGAGCTCCCCGGAATGAGCGGTATCGAAGGAATAAAAAAGATAAAAGAAATTCTGCATGAATGTGATATTATTATGCTTACAGTCCATGAAGAATCTGAGTCCATATTTAACGCATTAAAAAAAGGCGCGGTAGGCTACTTAGATAAAAGCGCGAGCGAAGAAAAAATTCTTCATGCGATTGCAGATGTATATGATGGCGGTTCTCCTATGACTCCGCGCATTGCAAGAAAAGTTCTGGGTTCGTTTAAAGAAAGTGAAAGCACATTGTTAACGGAGAGAGAAAAAGATGTGTTGGAATCTTTATGTAACGGTAATTCATATAAAGAAATTGCTTATAAGTTAAAAATCACTGTTGGTACCGTCAGGCATCATATCAAAAACATTTATTCAAAGCTTCACGTCCACTCAAAATCAGAAGCAGTTGCCAAAGCAATAAAAGAAAAGCTCGTCTGAAAATTTATTTACCACAGAAAGCGCAGAGTATTATCACAATTACACAGAGATTTTTTTTAAATTTTAATCTGTACTCTCTGTGTATTTACTCTGTTGTCTCTGTGGTAACCTAAGTGTTATTAAGCTAAAATTTCTCCCCATATATATATGAGATGTTAGCACATCCATATTATCGGTAGTTTTGTAGTAATTAAAAAACCGATAATGAAAAATTCGTACGCAAACCTTCTAATAAAAATTTTAATTCCCCTGATTTACTTTTTTATTTCTAACGCTTCCTCAGGTCAGACCTTTTTGAAAATTACTGATGCAAGTAATCCTATAGTTTCAGACGCAGGTTCAGCTAACGGTTCATATGTAGGCACGGCATGGATAGACATTGATAATGACGGCTGGCTGGATTTATATGTTTGTGGGAAATCTGTTTATAGAAATCTACACAACGGCAATTTTGCTAAGCTTACGACAGGACTTGAGACAAACGTTAACGTGATAAGTACAACATGGGCAGATTATAATAACGACGGATTCATTGATTGCTTCTTAACTTCCACTACTGCAAATAAATCCTTTCTATATAAAAATAATGGCGACGGAACATTTACAAAAATTACTACGGGTGCTATCGCCGATTCTTCCTATAATACAGGATGGGGATGTTCGTTTGGAGATTATAATAACGATGGGTTTGTAGATTTAGTAATAGTTGCTGCAAATAATTTTGGAATTGTAAACCATCCTTCAAGATTCTGGAAAAATAATGGTGATGGTACCTTCATGAAACTTGATACAATGCAGTTCACTATGGTTAACGCTCCATATACTTGTCCAACTTTCTATGATTATGATCAGG
>JBBRQV010000273.1:0-2604 GCA_038225955.1 Ignavibacteria bacterium
GAAAAATAGGTAAAAGTGATTTAGAAGTTTTCCCGATTGGCTTAGGCGCAATGGGAATGTCGGAATTTTACGGCCAGGCAGATGACGCTAAATCAATAAAAACTTTACAGGCTGCACTGGAGCATGGGGTAAATTTTATTGATACTGCCGATATGTACGGTGTTGGAAGAAATGAGGAATTAATTAATAAAGCTTTTCATGACAGATGGGAGAAAGTTGTACTTGCTACAAAATTCGGAATCGAAAGAAATGCAGACGGAGGAAGACGCGGTGTAAATGGCAAACCTGAATATGTGAAGAAAGCATGCGAAGCCAGTTTAAAACGGCTAGGCAGAGAGAGCATTGATTTATATTATCTGCACAGAGTTGACCCAAATACTCCAATAGAAGAAACGGTTGGCGCAATGGGCGAACTTGTACAGGAAGGTAAAGTCCGTTATATAGGATTATCAGAAGCATCAGGTGAAACGATTCGCAAAGCAAACTTAGTGCATCCAATTACAGCAGTGCAAAGCGAGTATTCTTTATGGAGCACAGATATTGAAAACGATTCGCTGTTTGTTATGCGCGAGCTTGGCATTGCCTTGGTTGCATACAGCCCTCTCGGCCGCGGATTTTTAACGGGGCAGATAAAAAAGTTTGAAGACCTTGAAGAAGGAGATTTCAGAAGAGTTAATCCGCGTTTCATGGGAGAAAACTTCGATAAAAATCTTCAACTTGTAAAAGAAGTTGAAAAGATGGCAGAAGAAAGAAAAGTAAAAGCCTCACAGCTTGCCCTTGCATGGCTATTGAACCAAGGTGAAGATATATTTCCTATACCCGGTACAACAAAGACAAAAAACTTACTCGAGAATATAGAATCAATAAATATAAAACTTACTCAGGAAGAAGTAAGTAAATTAAAATCAATAATGGATTTAATTTCCGGAATGCGTTATTCTGCCGAAGGAATGAAAGCCGTTAATTTGTAATTTATAAATAATTATTATGGTAGGTAAAATTTTAATATACGCTGCATTTTTTGCATCTATACTTTCCGTGGTGACCTTCTTTATGGTGCATCTTGGAAAAGAAAAATATTTAAAGTTCGGAAGATTATTTTTTCATATTACATGTATCAGTGTAATATCCGCATCAATATATATGATGTATCTTATTCTGAACCATCATTATGAGTTTGCATACATCTGGGAACACAGTAATAGTGAGCTTCAGCTTCCTTTGTTAATTTCCACTTTCTACGCAGGGCAGGAAGGAAGTTTCATGCTTTGGACTTTAATGACAGCAGTAATAGGGGTTTTCCTTTTGAACTATGTTTCTAAAGGAGACAGACTTGAACCACAGGTAATGTCTGTCTATGCTCTTATACTCGGATTTCTTGCATTCATATTAATTTTAAAATCACCGTTCTTATTCGTATGGGAAAAATGGCCGGGAGATGTTGAGTTAGGTTTCATTCCTGAAAAAGGAAAAGGATTAAATCCTCTTCTTCAAAACTTCTGGATGTCAATTCATCCGCCTACATTGTTTACAGGATTTTCATCTCTTGCAGTTCCGTTTTGTTTTGCAATCGCAACGCTGATGAAAAACAGATATAACGACTGGGTAAAGTTTTCTATGCCCTGGCTCTTATTTTCTGGGGGAGTATTAGGACTTGGAATTATGATGGGCGGCTATTGGGCTTATGGAGTTCTTGGATGGGGCGGCTACTGGGCATGGGATCCTGTTGAAAATTCTTCATTCATTCCATGGATTGTATGCGTTGCAGCTATTCACACAATGATTGCCCAGAAACGAACGGGCGGCTATAAAAAAACAAACTTGATTCTTTGCATACTGACATTTCTCTTAGTTTTATATTCCACATTCTTGACACGAAGCGGTATACTTGGTGATTCATCTGTTCACTCGTTTGTTGATCCGGGACAGGAAGTGTATGTAGCATTAGTTGCCTTTATAAGTTTATTTATCCTCATAGCTATTGGTGCTATGATATATCGTTTTAAAGAATTGAAAGCTCTTAATCTTCAACCTAACAAGCTTCTTTCAAGAGAATCATCTTTATTTTTGGGAACTATTACTTTGTGCGCAGCAGCATTAGTTATCACTGCAGGTACAAGCTGGCCTATAATCTCCAAAGGCTCGGTTGATGCCACGTTCTACAATAAAATGAATCTTCCCATTGCAATAATGATTGCATTAATTAATGGTATAGGTTTACTGTTAAAATGGAAGAATACAGAAGAGAAACAATTTTTCAAGAGTTTAATATTTCCTCTATCGCTTGCCTTGGCTGTTACATTAGGTTTAGTTTATATAGGTGTTCAAGATTTCTTAATTGCGCTATTTGCTCTTGCAGCATTGTTTACATTTTTTATTAATGCAGAGATAGCTGTAAATATTTTCAGGAAGCAAAAAGGGCAGATAGGAGCTTATGTTGCTCACATTGGTATTGCACTTATATTTCTTGGAATAATTGGTTCATCAAAATACAGCAAAGAAGAAAACGTTTCGCTTGTTCTAAATGTGCCGACTCCTATTCCTTCTCTTGGATATACGCTTACTTATATTGGCGCAGAACCTTTTGAATACCCTAATAATAAA
>JBBRQV010000274.1:0-2540 GCA_038225955.1 Ignavibacteria bacterium
AAATTATTTGTGCAGCTTCACTTACTTCTAAAGGAGTGCGATACTGGTCATGAAATAAATTTACCGGCTCATCATTTCTTAAAGAGTTTAGCATATTTTCAAAATGAGAAGCTGAGTGACTTAAGCCAAGACCGTATAATAGGGAGGTCCTCAGTATAATATAATCAGTACCGCTTATTTTTATTTTTTCTTCTGCTGATATTTTAGTCTCTGCGTATAGAGATTTTGGCTCAAGCGGGCTATCCTCTTTTTTTAATTCATTACTGCTCTTATAAATTAAATCAGTTGAAGTGAAAATCATCGTAGCATTAATTCCTTTACAAAGGTATGCAATATCTTCGGTGATGTTTACGTTAAGATTTATAACTTCTTCTTCAGGTAGCTTGCTGCATATATCCGGATTTGAATAACATGCAGTATGCACCACTACATCAGGACTAAACTTTGCAAAAATCTTTTCAAGCGCTTTAAAATTTCGCAGGTCAACTATGGCGCTGTGAAACTCCATGCAATTTCCGGGATTTTTATTGAAGAGCGTAAAAATATCAAAGTCTTTCGCAAGCTCGATATTGAGATACTGTCCCAGGAAACCGCTCCCGCCCGTAATTAAAACTTTTTTTCTTTTCATTTTGCGCTAATATAAACAAAAAAGCCCGCTATTCAATAATAACGGGCTTTTGGCTCGACGAGCAGGATTTGAACCTGCAACCCTTCGGTTAACAGCCGAATGCTCCACCATTGAGCTATCGTCGAATTAATATCAAAAATAGTAATATTTACAATTTTAATCAATATAGAATTCACTGCATTTTAAAGAAAAATCGTTTTTATTTAATTTTGTAGATTATTTATTAGGTTGAAGTGTTGATTTTATTTTACAAAATTCAATAATTGAACATTTTTAGACGAATTTGCTGCATTTAGAATTTTCTCAAAAGATAATTGTTCCGGAAGTCGCTGATACATACTATTCCCGTACGCGGCTTATGGAGAAACTTGCATCTTTTAAGAAGAAAAAAGTTATTTTGCTTACTGCTCCTGCAGGATATGGAAAGACATCGCTATCGGTGGATTTTTATCACTCTTTGCGGAAAGAGCTTAAAATGTGGATTTCACTCTCCACCTACGATAACTCAATCGAGAATTTTTTTATATTACTTTCATTAGCATTTCAAAAAACTTTTCCGGATTCTCCTTTTGGTGATAATTTAAAAAATGTGATTTCCAAATCACAGAATCTATCACTTACTGAAAAAGTAAATTATGTTATTTCTTCCTTTGCAAGCGACCTGCATTTTTATCTCGAGGAAAATAAGAAAGAGCTTTTCATTTTCTTTGATGATTTTCATAATGTTGATAATGCAGAAGAGGTATGCGAGTCGCTTAATTATCTTTTAGATTATCTCCCGTCAAAACTTCACCTGATTTTTATCTCCAGGCGTGAAGCAACGAAAATGAACTACCCGAAATTTCTTGCTAAAAACTGGCTTGGAAGAATAAAAAAAGATGAGCTTGCATTCGATGCGAAGGATTTGAAAAGTTTTCTTAAGCTGAACAAACAGCTTGCAAAACTTCTTTCAAAAAATACAATCGAAGTCGATAAATTTCTTACCGCTACTGAAGGATGGATTACAGCAATTCAACTTCTTTTGCTCTCGGGAAACGTTTCAACAGTAGCTAAAGCGAATATTTTACAAACTAAATATGATATTTTTAATTATTTCGCCAATGAAATATTTAATAGTTTTACGGATGAAGAAAAATCATTTCTGATTAAAACTTCATTTCTTGAATACCTTGATAAAGAAAATATTGAGCAGGTTTTAGAAATAGAGAACGGTTTTGAAAAATTAATTTCTCTTTTTAATAATAATATTTTCATAACTAAGGAAGAGGATTCATATAAGTATCACGAGCTTTTTAAAGAGTTTCTTACTAAGCAGGCTGATATGGTTTTATCTACTAAAGAAGTTGAAGAGATTTGCAGGAAGTTAGGAAATTATTATTTGCAGAATTCTGATTGGCGTAGTGAATACATTGGATTGAACTACATGATTGAAGGTAAGGATTTTGAAACACTGAAGAACTGGATACGATTTAATGCCACTGAAAAACTACTTTTGATTCACTCGTCAGGGTTGTTTCAGAAGATTCAGAATATAGAGAGCCTCGATTTTAAAAACTCGCTTGAGTATATACTTCTCAATGTAAATACTTTTATATACAAAGAAAAAAATCTTGAAAAGACTCTAGATTACCTGAACAATATTATTAAATCAAAATTCCATCAAACGGAAACGAATAATTACGTTATAGATAAAAAATATATTAAGAAAAAAGATTTAAACTATTACGTCGAGATATTGATGTTGATTTGTAACTGTAATTTCCTAAGAGAGGGAATTTCAAAATCAAACATCGTAATCGCTGAACATATTCTAAAGTTTGAGCTGACGGTAGAGCAGGAAATTCAGTTCATTGTACTTTTGATTAAATCGTACATTTCCACCGGTGAGAATTCGAAGAGTAAAAAATATATC
>JBBRQV010000275.1:0-2539 GCA_038225955.1 Ignavibacteria bacterium
ATAGCGGTTGAATTTAGTCATTTCCTCAAATTAAAAATATTAATCTTCATATACTACCAAAGAATTCTTAGCTGATTATGAGTTTCTAAATTGAAATTCGTAAATAATAGAAGTAATTTCTGTATTTCCATAGATGAACAATCCGGGTACCTCCGATAATATATCCAAAACAAAGAGTGATGATAACATTCTGATTAATAAAGCTCTTGCAGGCGACCAAACTGCCTACGAGAAGCTGATGAAGAAATATTATCAGCTTATTTATAATCTTATCTACCGCATGATTTCGCGCAAGGAAGATGTTGAAGATCTTACGCAGGAAGCCTTCATCAAAGCGTTCAACTCACTTCAGAATTTTGATAAGCAATTTGCATTTTCAACATGGCTTTTTAAAATTGCAACGAACAATGCAATCGATTACCTACGCAAGAAAAAATTAAATACTTTTTCTATCGATAGAGATATTGAATCGGAAGAAAGCGATTTTAAATTTGAAATTCCCGACCACGAAAATAAACCCGACCGCGTAATAATAGAAGATGAGCGCAAGAAAATTTTAGATGAAGCTATTGAATCCCTGCCTCCTAAATATAAAGAAGTAATTTTGCTGCGTCATAAGATGGATAAAGAGTACGAAGAGATTTCAAAAGAATTAAAACTCCCATTGGGCACTGTCAAAGCTCATATCTTCCGCGGACGCGAACTCCTGAATAAATATCTCAAGGATAAAATTAAAAATTATTAATTTTTATGGAATATCCATCTCTTACAAGAAGAATAATGTCTTCTTCTCTTGATATAATTTTTCTTTTCGTGATTTACGCATTACTATCATTAGTCTTCAGTACAAACGACACCGCATCTAAATCTGTAAGAGTGTATATCTTCTTTGCATTTGTATTTTTATATGAGCCTATTCTAGTTGCAACTATTGGAACGATAGGGCAAAATATTCTTGGAATTGCAGTAAGAAGTAATAAAGATTATTCGAAGAAAATAAATATTTACCAAAGCTTTGGAAGATTTATTGTGAAAAGTATGCTTGGTTGGATTTCATTTTTTGCTTTCTTTTTCTCAAAGAAAAATAGAACTTTTCATGACTTCACAGTTAACTCAATTATGATTTTTAAAAAAGATGCTTTAAAGGAAAATACAGGCAGAACAACTGATGAAGATTTAGCAGATGACGAAGAAGAAATTGTTGAAACAGATAAACCCGAAGAAGCTAAAACAGAATGAGAGAAGAAACTCCGCTGATGCGGCAATACAGGCAGATAAAAGAAAAATATCCTGAGACGATTCTTCTTTTCAGAATGGGAGATTTTTATGAGACGTTTGAAAAAGATGCCATCACTGCTTCAAAAATTCTCGGCATTACATTAACAAAACGTTCTAACGGAAAAGCATCGGAAGTCCCGCTTGCAGGATTCCCGTATCACGCCTTGGATAATTATTTGCCAAAGCTTGTCCGCGCAGGACAGAGGGTTGCCGTATGCGAGCAGCTTGAAGACCCTAAGTTTGCAAAAGGAATTGTAAAGAGAGATGTGATTGAGGTTGTTACTCCCGGCGCAAACTTTTCAGAAAAACTTCTCGACCATAAATCAAATAATTTTCTTGCTTCAATTTATATAAAAGATAACGTCTGCGGTTTTGCATTCTGTGATATATCTACAGGAGAATTCGCTACATCTGAAATTCTTTTAAAGAATTTATACGAGCAGATTGACAATATAAATCCTTCCGAGATTTTAATTTCCAAAAAAGAAAAAGAGAAAGTTTTTAAAGCGCTGAACTATGACCCTGATGCTTTTGATAATGCTTCTCAAAGAAGATGGATGTTTACCAAAGTAGATGACTGGGTATTTAATCTTGACTATGCTAAAGAAGTTTTGACGAATCACTTCGGTACGCAATCGCTTAAAGGCTTCGGCATTGCAGATATGAAAGAAGGCGTTGTAGCTGCCGGATGCATAATGAACTATCTGAATGAGACACAAAAAAATAATCTCCCGCACTTAAAGAAAATCTCCAATTATAATTTTACCGATTACATAGTTCTTGATCCTTCTACTAAAAGAAACCTTGAGATAACTTCTTCTATGGCAGAGGGCAGCAGGGAAGGAACGTTGATTTCGATTCTTGATAAAACTCAGACAGCAATGGGCGGACGGTTATTGAAGAAGTGGGTATCGCGTCCTCTAAAAGTAAGAAATCAGATTCAATCACGACTGGATGCCGTTAACGACTTATGCGAGAACAAAGGCGATAGAAAAATAATTATTGAGCTGTTGAAATCTGTTGCGGATTTAGAAAGACTGCTATCAAAAATTTCCACAGGAAGAGCAGTTGCACGGGATATTCTGCAGTTAAAAATCTCTCTAAAAAATATTTCAGAAATAAAGTTAAAGTTACACGAGTTCAGTTCTGATGCAATAAAAAAAGTTAAGGAAAACATTTTAGATATCCCTGACCTGGTTTCAAAAATTGATGCAGTTATAAATGATAATTTCATAGGAGGAAGTGATTCCTACGGAGTGAT
>JBBRQV010000276.1:0-2506 GCA_038225955.1 Ignavibacteria bacterium
ACAATGGATATATCAAAAGTAAGGGCGGGAATTGTTGTAGTAGAGCTAAAGAACGGGCTTAAGCTTTCGTTCCGTTCCAAGGGTGATATTAATATGAATGGATTTGCAAAAGAGTTTGGCGGCGGCGGACATAAGAACGCTTCAGGCGCTCGTGTTTATGATATTAGTCTGAACGAATTAAAAGAAAAGATTTTATCTTTAAAAGATAAATATATATAATAGATTTTTTAAAATTAAACTTAGTTATTGGGGAAGAAGAAACAAAAATGAAAATTACATTTGATAAAAACCCTGCAAACAAAATCAAATCAGAGGCATTTATTTTTCTTTGTTACGAGGACAAAGATTTATTTAATGCCGAGCTGAAAAATATCGAGAGTTCGTTAAACACGAAAATTCTTGGAATCACGCTGGAAGATTTTTCCGGAAAAGATACGGAGGTTGAATTAATTTATTCTAATAATAAAAGAATAATTCTCTCCGGGCTTGGAAAAAAATCAGAGCTTACTCTTGAAAAAGTAAGGAAGGCATGTGCAAGAGCAGTAAAGAAAGCGAATGAATACAAGATTAAAAAAGTTGCTGTTGAAATAGTTCAGGATGAATCCCTAAAAAGAACAATTGATATAGTTGCAAAAGTACAGACTGAAGCCTGCATAATGGCTTTGTATACTTTTGATAAATATTTCACAACTAAGAAAGAGAAAAAAATAACAATTGAGGAAATTACATTTTTCTCAGAGACAGATAATCTCAGAAAATTTGCAAAAGAAATCGAGAGCGGTATACATACGGGCAGCATAATAGGTAAAGCTACTCTAACTGCACGCGATCTAGGCAATGAACCATCAAATATTTTATTCCCTGAAGAACTTGCTAACAGAGTAAAAAAATTAGGACAGCAAAGAGGATACTCAGTAAAAGCATTTGCAATGAAAGAGCTTGAGAAAATGGGAATGGGCGGAATTATCGGAATCGGTAAAGGAAGCAAGAACGGACCGTACCTTATTGAAATGAAATACAACGGCGGAAAAAAGGGCGATGCACCTGTAGTAGTAGTTGGTAAAGGTGTAACATTTGACTCAGGTGGAATTTCCATAAAGCCTTCCGGAGGAATGGAAATGATGAAGATGGATATGTGCGGGGCAGCGGCAGTTGTTGGAATTTTTGAAGCTGCAACACAATTAAAATTAAAAGTAAATCTCGTTGGAGTAATTCCTTCAGTAGAAAATATGCCCGGTGGAAATGCAATTAAACCCGGCGATATAATTACAACTTACAGCGGTAAAACAGTTGAAGTCGGTAATACAGATGCAGAAGGAAGAGTTATTCTTGCCGATGCTATCACTTACGCAACTGAAATGAAACCGAAATGCATTATTGATTTGGCTACTCTTACCGGGGCAACTGTTGTTGCATTAGGGCATTTTGTAACTACTGCCATGTCAAACAACGCAGAGCTTACAAAAGATATTCTTGATGCAGGACAGGCAACATTTGAAAGAGTATGGGAGCTTCCTACATGGGATGAATATGACAAATTAATTGATACTGAGCACGCAGATATGAGCAACATGGGAACACCTGCAAGAACGGCAGGTACGATTGTAGGAGGAATGTTCTTGAAGAGATTTGTTAACGGCTACCCTTGGATTCACTTAGATATTGCAGGTACTGCAATGAGCAATTCATCAAGCGAATATATTCCTAAGTATTCAACAGGTGTCGGAGTCCGTTTAGTAACATATTACTTAAGACAAAAATATTCATAATATTTTAATATATAAATTCTGCTCCGTTTCTTTCGGGGCAGAATAAACTAATCTTCCTATGAAAATACTCGTTTTCATTTTCTCTTTTTTAATCGTGTCAGGTTTTTATAATCCGCTTTGTAATTCAGGAGTTGTTGAAAAAAAAATCATACCTTCTGAATTTAAGTTAGGCAATGAAGTTATGCTTACTGAAAAATTAAATTTGCTTGGTGAGAGCCGCATTGGAGTTATAACAAATCAAAGCGGAGTTATCTCAAACGGAAATCATATTATAGACGAGTTAAAAAGCAAAGCAAATATTGTAAAGATATTTAGCCCTGAGCATGGATTCAGGGGAGATGATAATACCGGAAATTATGTTGATGCACAGACGAGGATAAATGTTGTTTCGCTCTATGGTAATAAAAAGAAACCATCATCGGAAGATTTAGCTGATGTTGATATTCTTGTCTATGATATTCAGGATGTTGGCGCAAGATTTTATACATATATCAATACGCTTTACTATTGTATGGAGTCAGCTATGAAATCCGGTAAGAAATTTATTGTATGCGATAGACCTATTATGATAAATCCAAATTACGTTGACGGCTTTATGCTTGATAGCGATTGTAAGTCTTTTGTCGGACTGCTTGATATTCCTATTGCGTACGGATTAACTTGCGGCGAGCTTTCAAATTTTTTGAACGATAATTATTACGAAGGGAAAGTGAATCTTGAAGTCGTTAAGATGAATG
>JBBRQV010000277.1:0-2466 GCA_038225955.1 Ignavibacteria bacterium
CTTATAAGAGAAGCATATCAATTGCTGAATTTAATTACATACTTCACGGCAGGGGAGAAAGAATTGCATCTCTGGACAATCCCTGTCGGCACAAAAGCTCCGGCAGCAGCGGGAGTAATACATACCGATTTTGAAAAAGGATTTATCCGCGCAGAGGTTATAAAATGCAAAGACATTCTTGAATATAAAACCGAAGCCGCTGTAAAAGAAAAAGGATTGCTGCACGTAGAGGGTAAAGAATATATTTTTGAGGATGGAGATATTGCGAACTTCAGGTTTAACGTGTAAATCAATTAACAATTCAAAATTTAAAAATCTTATTTTCATTAGCTTTAGTTAATTGAAAATTTTTGGGCATAGCTATATAGCAATAATTAAATTTGCTATAGAATGAAAAGAAATAAGTTGAATGAATTAATTCTGGATACCTTTTATACTTATATTTGAAAGTTGTTTTACCAATTGACTTAATGTCTATTTGGTCCATACCAGTTAATACTTTTCTAAAAAGATAAGAAGATTCAGGAGGCATTTCATCAATTTTATCAATATCTATCCCAACAATATCAAAATCTTTTTGGCTAATTGATTCTTTGAACTCGTTGAAATGAATTCCTAAAACAATTCTTATCATCATTTCATTTAAGTCATCCAGGTCTACATTAACTTTAAATGTTGGTCCTAAATATATCCCTGCTTTTGTATACATATCGGTTGGTGTATATCTACTTCTAATATTCTTATTTAATAAAGTATCTCTTTTTAAATCCCTAATAGCTCTCTCAATAAGTTCTTTATACTCTTCTATCTCACTAGATAATGTCATAGCAAAAGAGGAAAACATTCTTTTATCAAGATTTTGATATTTTTTATTGCAAGAATAACAACAAGGAACTGTTATTAAATTAAAGGGGCGAGGTTTACTAAAGAATGATTTTGGGGGGACGTGGTCTCTTGTTAAAGGAAGAACTTCCCCACAGAAAATACAAAGACCAATTTTTTCTTTCTTTGCCATATTCTAACTCACTCCCAAACCCCTCAAGCCATTCACAACAACAACAGCAAGTACATAAGCCAGCGAAGTAAAGACGACAATCTGCATAATCGGGATTTTCCATCCGCCGGTTTCTTTTCTTGCGATGGCAGTAGTAGATAAACATTGCATTGCAAAAACAAAAAATACTATCAAACCAATAATAGTTGAAGGAGTAAACAGCTTTTGCCCGGTACTCTCTATTTTGGCATCGTTCATTGCAGTGAGCAGGCTGTTATGGTTGCTCTCATCATCATCGGTGACTTTAAAAATAAGTGCCAGGGAGCTGACAAACACTTCACGCGCTGCGAAAGTAGCAACAAGAGAAACACCGATACGCCAGTCCATTCCCATCGGCTTCATCACGGGTTCGATAAACTTACCCATCATGGAAGCATACGAGCCTGCAAGACGCTCTGTGTTTTTAACAGAAGAAACTTCCTCAGCCGATAACTTATCCGCATCCGGAATGGGCGGATTGTAATTCGGGAAAGTCGTCAGCACCCAAAGCACCAAAGACAAAATTAAAATTACGGGTCCGGCTTTTTTTACATATTGCTTTGCGTTTTTATATGAGTGACGTAAATTATACCAAAGCTTAGGTCTTCTGTAAGCTGGAAGCTCAAGTATAAAAGATGAATCCCCTTTTTCTTTTACGATTCTATCACGGAATTTGTTCACACTAGCAGCAACAACAAGCGAACTTACAATACTGAATAAATAAATAAGAGTAAAAAATACTCCGCCAAGATACGGTTTATCTTTAGGAGTCAGGAAGGCAACGAGCAATGCATAAACCGGAATACGCGCCGAGCACGACATCAGCGGTAAAATAAAAATCGTAAGAAATCTTTCCTTCTTGTTTGCAATTGTGCGCGCTGCCATTGTTGCGGGGATTGCGCAGGCAAAACCCGATAACATAGGAACAAATGAGCGACCGTTCAATCCTATTTTTGAAAGCGGCTTATCAACAAGCATTGCTCCTCGCGCTAAGTAGCCGGAGTCTTCAAGTAGCTCAAGAATAAAAAATAAAATTAAAATCTGCGGAAGGAATACGAGAACGGAACCAAGTCCGGGAATAAGTCCACCTGATATTAAATCACTTATTAAATTATCACCGAGTAAATTACCTGAGTAAGAGGAGAGCCATTCAAATCCGCCGCTTATCCAATCCATCAAAGGCTGTGCAATCCAGAAAATTGCAGTGAAGGTAAAAGACATCACTAAGAAAAATATTATCAGTCCCCAGTACTTATGAAGAAAAATTTTATCAAGACGAAGAGTTTTTTCATCGGGCTTTACAAACGGGCGTCTGTTATTAAGTACGACTAAATTTTCATTTACTTCAGTTAAATCTATTGTACCGTTTTTCTTGTAAGCATTATCAACGATTACTTCGTTCTCAATCTCTTCAATGTGTTTGTATGAGAGCA
>JBBRQV010000278.1:0-2418 GCA_038225955.1 Ignavibacteria bacterium
ACGGATTTGGATAATTCTGATACAAATCAAACTTCGTAGGTATGTTTGAGGAAATTATCGTCTCCTCAATTTTTGTTGTTACTCCATATGATACCGATAACTTTAACAAGTTTGATGTCTGCTGCGCAAGAGCATAGTTTTTTTCCATTACAATAATTCCTGCTCCCGAACCCGACGTAATCGTACTTGTTACAAAATTTGCGCCGCCGTTAGTTGTTTTATAACTTGTTGAACCGCTATATGTCCCTGTAAGATAATAATTAGGATCTTCACGGCAAATATCAGAACCCCATCCGGAACCGGACATTGTGAGTATATTATTCCAGGTATTACCGTAATCAGTTGTCTTATATAAAGGAGTTGAGAATGTTGTAGCATATGCAATCGATTTATCAAATACACTATTTGATATAGAAGGTATTTCACTGCCGCTGTAAGTCATTTGAAGACTCCAGTTTGCGCCAAAGTCAGTTGATTTATAAACTCTTGAGGAGCTGCTTTCTCCCAGATAAAGTACGTTTGCGCTATCATACATTACTGCGATATCACAAGGACTTACAAATGGAAAAGAGCTTACCAATGCGAAAGTTGAACCGTAATCTGTTGACTTGTAAAAACCGCCGCCATCAGGAACATAATAATATCTGTTGGGAGCGTTTTGGTCCTGCTCTAATGGCTGACCGTATGCACTAAAATTTTTAGCAATAGAAACTGTCCAGTTTGCACCGTAGTTTGTTGATTTTACCACGACATCATTTGGAGTTGATTCAGATGCTGCCATCATAATATTTGTATCTATTGGATTCACATAGAAAGAATGTGTTCTGGATAAAGTCAATCCGGCAATTGCAATATTTCCAATCTGTGTCCAGCTTTCCCCTCTGTTACCGCTTCTATATATTGCGGTATTATAAACAACAAACATTGCGTCTCTGTTGTTCGGATGCGGGCAAAGAGTATTGCCTATGCTGCCTGCTGCAGTTAATTTAACCGTCCATGTAAATGTAGTTGTTGCTCCGGCTGTTAAATTCCAGTTCACACCTGCATTTGTTGTTTTAATGATTGCATCATTAAGGCTGCTCACAGCAAACGCTGTATTGGCATTCAGATAAAAAATATCTACAAGATTCGCCATCATAGGATTCACTTCGAAATTTAAAAACTTAGCATTTGAATTGGAATTGCTTCGAATAAAACCACCGCCGCCACAAACTTTTACATTATTGAAATCAACTCCTGTAACTCCTCTGACGTCTGTTACAATCCTCATATTGACCGAAGTAAAACTTCCTGCTCCTGTTTTCATTAATACAACTCCGTACTCACCGACTGCACATATACCTGCGGCAAAATATTTTACCTTGAGCAGATTTCTTGTTGTAGGTATAACTGCAGAAACCCATGTTATTCCGCCGTTAACTGTTGTATAAATTATTCCGCCATCACCGACAACTACTCCATTCAATGCATCTTTGAAGCTGATTGAATTAAGTTTTATCGGGAAAGAAATCCCTGAATTTCTTAATTCCCAGTTAGCACCGTAATTTGTTGTTCTGTAAACTTCTCCGTTATTACCGCATACAAAGGCAGTAATATTATCAATAGCGCAAATGGAATTCATTGCATTCACACTAACGTTGAAAATTGTGTAAGGGTATTGCCCGGGTTTAGTTCTAAAAACTTTCCCGTTATCACATGCAGCCCAAACTGTACTATCGTAAGATGTGATGCATTTAAAATTGTAACCCGGTACAATATTTTTAGACCATGTGGTTCCGCCATTTGTGGAACGCATGATATTACCGTTATCTCCTGCGGCAATAACATTAACTCCATCAGTGGTTGTGATGCTGTTCAGACCCTGACTAAAAGTTGTAGAATAGATAAAAAACAAGGGAAGTAAAAGATACTGTAGATACTTTCTCATAGGTTTCTTGGTTTGATAAACCTAAAATTTTTAGATTGAAAATTCAATACTTTTAGTTGTATTAATAACGCAAAAATGGTAGCTATTTAACATTTTTAATATTAGATTATTGTGTTAAATTGCATTTGATGATAGATAAAAACCAAGTATCAAAAGCTCCGATTGAAGAAAGATTAAAATCTTTTGAAGATGCACACGTACAATCAGGCGAAAGAAATCCCGAAGCTCTTGATGAATTTATTTTACTACTCGAAGATAATTACGTTGACAGTGATGAAGCTTTCAAATACGTATTGAAGAGGCGTGTATCAAAATTGATTTCTATAATATCCGGAATCATTTTGAATATTATAGGATTTGCTTTGATAATTGTTCCTATGCCTACTGATTATGATGATGTTGTCTTGCTGAGAGCAACTCCTCAAAATGGTCTTCACCTGTCTGATGTTTTTGGATTTGCGGAAATTATCGGAGTGATAATAGTTTTTATC
>JBBRQV010000279.1:0-2343 GCA_038225955.1 Ignavibacteria bacterium
AATTATATAATCGTAATTTTCTTTTTGCTTTTTAAACTGCTCTTCTATTTCCAATCTTACATATCCTGCAAGATGCTCGCCTAAAAATACTCCAAGGTCTTTCATCCCGCTGTATTTAAGATGATGAATTATTTTTTCAAAGTCAGACTTCTTAGCAAAATCATAGAGTGAAAATACAAAATCAGATTTAACTTTATTTCTTAATTCATTCAGTTGAATCTGCGAGACTTTTTCAAGCCCCGCAAGAGTAGAATCTAAAATATATTTGTTTGAATTATCATCGGGCAAGCTGCTCTCCGAAATAATGCAAACTCTCGGATATAAAAAATCAACTACATCACCTAATATTCCTGTATGTAAAATCTTCATAGGAAGACTTCATTTTAAAAGTAAAAAATTATTTTACAAGCTTTTTATATCTGAATTTCTTCGGTTCAGTATCGCCAAGTCGTTTCTTTTTGCTTTCTTCATACTCACTGTAGCCACCTTCAAAATAATAAACAACTCCATCGCCTTCATAAGCAAGAATGTGTGTTGCAACTCTATCGAGGAACCATCTATCATGGGAAATAATAACTGCGCATCCCGCAAAATTTTCCAATGCTTCCTCTAATGAGCGAAGTGTGTTTACATCAATATCATTTGTAGGCTCATCAAGAAGCAGAACGTTACCCTCTTGCTTCAATGCAATGGCAAGATGCAATCTGTTCCTTTCACCACCTGAAAGCGTGCCTGCAAGTTTACCCTGGTCAGCTCCCCCGAAATTAAATTTCGCAACGTAAGCTCTTGAGTTAAACAGCTTTCCAGCAATTGTAATATTTTCTTCACCACCAGAAATAACTTCCCACACAGTTTTCTCGGGATTAATATCATCGTGGCTTTGGTCAACGTATGTGGTTTTAACAGTATCACCGACTTCAAAACTTCCTGCGTCAGGTTTTTCCATATCCTGAATTAATTTGAACAATGTAGTTTTACCTGCGCCGTTCGGTCCGATAATTCCAACGATTCCATTGGGAGGAAGATTGAAATTCAGATTTTCAAATAAGAGTTTATCACCGTAAGATTTGGAAACATTTATTGCTTCAATGACTTTATTTCCAAGACGCGGACCGTTAGGAATAAACAACTCCAGTTTCTCTTCCTTCTGCTTTACATCTTCATTCAATAATTTATCATAGGATTGCAAACGCGCTTTTGATTTCGCTTGTCTTGCACGTGGAGACATCTTAACCCACTCAAGTTCACGCTCCAAAGTTTTTCTTCGCTTGCTCTCTTGTTTTTCTTCCTGAGCCATTCTGGTAGTTTTTTGTGAAAGCCATGAAGAATAATTTCCTTCCCATGGAATTCCTTCACCTCTGTCTAATTCTAAAATCCATCCGGCAACGTTATCAAGGAAGTATCTATCGTGGGTAATCGCGATTACAGTTCCGGGATATTGTTTCAAGTGCTGCTCAAGCCAGTCAACTGACTCAGCATCAAGGTGGTTTGTAGGCTCATCGAGTAAAAGTATATCGGGCTCTTGCAATAGCAATCTGCAAAGCGCAACTCTTCTTCTCTCACCGCCGGAAAGTGTACCAACGATTCTATCGCCATCAGGACATCGTAATGCATCCATTGCGCGCTCAAGTTTTGAATCAAGTTCCCATCCGTTATGATGCTCGATTAATTCAGTAAGCACACCTTGTCTTTCAATAAGCTTTGTCATGGTATCGTCATCCATCGGCTCAGCGAATTTCATATTAAGCTCTTCATACTCTTTCATAATGTTGGCAACTTCGCTCACGCCTTCCATAACGATATCTTTTACAGTAGCAGTATCGTCAAGCTCAGGCTCCTGTGAAAGGTACCCGATTTTATAATCTTTAGTGAAGTGAACTTCACCAAGAAAATTGGTTTCAATGCCTGCAATTATTTTTAACAGAGTTGATTTACCCGAGCCGTTAAGACCGATAATGCCAATCTTTGCTCCATAGAAAAACGAGAGGTAAATATTCGATAATACTTTTTTGTGAGGCGGGAAAGTTTTGCTTACTCCCACCATGGAAAATATAATTTTATTGTCTGCCATTAATTGACTTTGTTTGTATTGTTTACTTTTTGATGTGAATGAATAATATAGCATTTTTATATGGGAGAATTAATGCAGAAACTTTGATATAAATTTCATAAATTTACGCAATCAAATTTTTATTGACAAAATTTACTCAACCCCATGAAGTCCCTTATACTCTTATTTATATTTGTTCTAAGCACTTCAGTTTTTTCCCAGGATATAAAGTTAAAAGATTTAGATAATGACAGAGACGATTATTATAAATCACGGGGCATTTTATATTCATC
>JBBRQV010000280.1:0-2340 GCA_038225955.1 Ignavibacteria bacterium
ACAAAGAGTTTAAGTGAGTTTTAAAAGAGCATTCATAAGGCATGTATAAAGAATTACCCGAAAATATATCGTTACCCGAATTAGAGAAAGAAATCATAAATTTCTGGAAAGATAATAATACGTTTGAAAAAAGCATAGAATCAAAGTCTCCTGAAAAATCATTCACATTCTACGAAGGACCACCGACCGCAAATGGCTTGCCGGGCATTCACCATGTGATTTCCCGTACAGTTAAGGACTTATTTTGCAGATACAAGGCAATGCATGGCTATAAAGTGAACCGCAAAGCGGGATGGGATACGCACGGACTTCCGGTAGAAATCGAAGTAGAAAAATCGCTTGGGCTAAAATCAAAAGCAGATATAGAGGCATTCGGCGTTGTTGAGTTTAACAAGGCTTGCAAAGATTCCATATTTAAATACGTCAGCAAATGGGAAGACCTTACGCAAAGAATGGGCTACTGGGTTAACCTCGATGACGCTTACGTTACATATCATAGTTCATATATAGAGTCAGTTTGGTGGGCGTTGAAAAATTTCTTCGAGAAGGATTTAATATATAAAGGATATAAAATACTTCCGTTCTGTCCGAAATGCGAGTCCACGCTTTCTTCACACGAAGTTGCGCAAGGATACGAAGACTTAAAAGACCCATCGGTTTATATAAAGTTTAAAATAAAATCAGGCGAATATAAAAATACGGATTTTCTTGTATGGACAACAACTCCATGGACACTTCCATCTAACGTTGCCCTTTCAGTAAATCCAAAGTTTACCTATGTAAAAATTGTAACTGCTAAAGGCGAGCATTTTATTTTATTAAGAGACAGACTTGCAACAATAAGCGATGAATATTCAATCGAAAAAGAATTTTTAGGAAGCACATTAGAAAATACAGAGTACGAGCAATTATTTTCGTTCTACGAATTAGATAAGAAAGCATACTATGTAACACTCGGCGATTTTGTTTCCGCCGAAGACGGTACGGGTATTGTTCACATAGCGCCGGCATTCGGAGCAGATGACTATGCCATAGGAAGAAAATACGATCTCCCAATAATACAGGCAGTCGGCAAAGATGGTTTATTTAAAGCGGATGTCACACCATACGCAGGAAAAAATTTCAAGGAGTCAGATAAACAAATATCAGACGACTTAAAAGCAGCAGGGCGTTTATATAAACGTGAAATGTTTGTTCACTCATATCCGCATTGCTGGAGACATCACGTTCCGCTAATGTATTATGCGACTGACTCATGGTTCATAAAGACTACATCATACAATAAAAAAATGATGGAGCTGAACAGCAAAGTTTACTGGTCGCCGGAAGATGTCGGCACAGGAAGATTTGGACAGTGGCTTGAAGATAATATCGACTGGTCGCTATCGCGCGATAGGTTCTGGGGCACTCCCCTGCCAATATGGGTTTATGAAGATGAAGAGGGCAAAGAAAAATATGAATTAATAAGCAGCATAGCTGAGCTAAAAGAGCGCGCAGAAAATTTCAGAGAAGTTTATCCGACTGATGAAGATATAGATTTACACAAGCCGTACATAGATAATCTTATAATAAAGAGCAAAGACGGTAAGGAAATGAAACGCGCAAGAGAAGTTATCGATGGCTGGTTTGATTCCGGCTCGATGCCTTTTGCTCAGTGGCATTATCCCTATGAGAATAAGGAAATATTTGAAAAGAATTTCCCTGCCGATTTTATAGCAGAGGGCATTGACCAGACACGCGGGTGGTTCTATACAATGCTTGCAATAAATTCTTTCTTATTTGATAAGGCTCCATACAAGAGTGTAATTGTTAACGGGCATATACTTGATAAGTTCGGAAAGAAAATGAGTAAGTCAATCGGTAATGTTGTAAATCCTTTTGACATGATGGAAAAACACGGCGCGGATTTACTACGCTGGTATCTTGTCGGCAATTCTCCCGTAGGAAAATCTAAGCTCTTTAATGAAGACGAAATATCCGAGCTTAAAAATAAATTATTCGACACTTTACTTAATACTTATAAGTTTTTTATAATTTACTGCGGACTTACAAATTTTGATTATAAAAAATCTGAATTTGTACCTGTAGAAAAGCGTTCAGTTATTGACCAGTGGATAATTTCAAAACTGAACTCAGTTAAGAAAGAGTATTTTGAATTAATGGATAAGTATGAAGTTACGAAAGCTTGCAGACTTATATTTGATTTCACTATAGATGAACTTTCAAACTGGCATATAAGAAGAAATAGAAAGAGATTCAGAAGTCCGGAGAGTGAGCATGATAAAAACTCCGCTTACCAGACTGTATATGAAGTGTTGATAGATATATTAAAAATGATAG
>JBBRQV010000281.1:0-2291 GCA_038225955.1 Ignavibacteria bacterium
GTGCCGTTATTGTGAATAGTAGTATCGGTTTTAGTTATAGGATTCTGACATGAAGTAAGCGTCACAGAATAAAAAGCTGCTATCAGCAATAAAGAAACCGTTACAATAAATGGAAGTATTCGCCTCATTAATAATTAAGTGTTTTGGAATATACAAAATGAATAGAAAAGTTTTAATACAAAAGACCGAAAGCTATTTTAAAATTTAGATTAAAGATTTCCTTATAATTTGAAACTCTAAATTTGTAATCACTATTTAAATCAACATTACTTATTTTGCAATATGGAAAAATGCTTAAACTGCGAAACAGAATTGGTTGGAAATTTCTGCCACAATTGCGGACAACAAAAAATTTCCCCGGGCTTAACAGTAAAAAATAGTTTTGATGAATATTTTTATAAGTCAATCTATTGGGAATCAAGCTTCTCATATACGGTAAGGGATTTATTTCTCGCGCCCGGAAACTTCGTGAATAATTTTATTAACGGTAAAAGAAAAGATTACGTAAAACCTGTCGGATTTTTTCTTATGACAGTTTCATTTTTCATACTGATGTTTCACTTCTTCAGTGAAAATCATTTCAGCTATATGAAGACTACATTTATAGGTGAAGATACGCAGGAAATGATAGACAGTAATATTTCAACAAATGATTTCCGTCAATTGCTTGTATCAAGGCTGAATTACCTTATGTTTCTACTACCGCCTATCTTAGCGCTGATTCATACACTAATATTCAGAAATAAGGATGTAGGATATGGCGAACGCCTTGCATTCTATCTTTACATTCTTGGGTTTGGCGCATTAATATCTGTTATTTTTCTTCCACTTGCACTTATAACTCCGGTTATGTGGAGTTTAAGACTCCTTCCTTTATTTGTCTATTACATCTATGCAATCATTCAATTCTCAAAGGCAAACGTTGTATCCGGAACTATCAGAGCGCTTATTGTACTTATAGCAGGAAACGTTATCTATTATGGAATTGTCACTTTATTGCTTTGGGGATATTTAAAAATTACACATTGATTTTATTTGTTAACAATTTAATATTTTCTTTCAAGATATTCTTTTGCCATAATTGCAATTCTTTTACCCGGATATTTTAATTGTAAATCTTTCAGATATTCCGTTGTTCCTTCTATATCTTTTAGAAAAAGAAACCGAAAAAGTTTGTAGTAATCCAGCATGGCATGATTCTGAGGTGAATCAGGATTTGTGGAAATGTATTCTTCTGTCTCCGATAATGCTTCCTTAACATAATTCTCAAGATATGCGTTCTGCCCTTTAATCGACAAGTAATGTAATTTTTTCAGAAAAAACTCCTTCTCATAAGCAGAGTTTTTATATTTTTCAATTCTTCCATTATAATAATTAATTATGCTATCAACGGAACCTTCTGAACTGAATTTACTATTATCTGCATTCTCTATTTCTAAATCATTAAATGCATCATTATCGGAATCAGTAATAACTAAGTCTAAAGTATTCATGCTTCTCAACTCTTCAAATTTATTACATCCGCTATAGATATGTGCGCTCACTTTGTAATTTGAAGGAAAAAGATAATGTATAATGGATGCGTTATTATCAGCACACATATAAGACCATTTGGTGAAATAAGAATAACAATATTTCTCCTCTCCGGGTTTGAAAACTGTGTATGGAGTTTTAGCATAATGGCTTTGTATTTGTACTGTTCTTTGAAGATCATTGCATTTCCATGTAGTATCTTTTTTATCCGATTTTAAAATCATCGGATAAGCAAGAATTTCCCAGCTGTTGAAATAAGCAATTGAATCTTTTTTATCCGAATCATTCCTGAAGATTAATTTAGCCCAGACCGTTTCACCTTGAACGACAGTATCAGAGCTTAATTCAATTCGCATACTAAAGTTTTTTAAGCTGCAATAAGTTTAGTCTATATTAGAATTTGAACTATCTGAGGTTGTGCAAGAGGTAAGGAAAAGGGAAAGGGACAAATAACCTAAGAGGGTTAATTTTACTATACTTTCCATATAACACAATGATTTAGAAGAAAATAAAGAAAAATTCAATTTTTTGAAACACCTTTTTTAAAGTAACATTATTGTCACATTTTACTCTTTAACAAAAATACTTCCATTGACGGATTTTTGATGGATTCTATCATTTCGACCTAAATTTAAACTTTACTAAATTGCAATGTTTTGTTTTAAAAAAAAACTCGCCAGTGACGGATTCTTGACGGATTTCTTTCCAATTCAAAATGTAGAATTCAGAATTCAGAATTTTTAAAACTCTTCCACTGA
>JBBRQV010000282.1:0-2288 GCA_038225955.1 Ignavibacteria bacterium
TGATTTTGCAAGGTTATCGCGCTTCTCAAGATTTAATTTTAATTCGTACTCTTTGTACTGGTCAATAAGCTCCTGAAAAATTCTATTCTCGTTCCCGATTTTCACATCGGCAGGAAGTCCGTATAATTCAATCGTTTCATCTTTGCCTTCTTTAAAATTAAAACCGAGATTGAAAAGCTCATGCTTCAATTCTATTGCAATCTGAAAATCTATTTTAGTAAGCTTAAACTTTATCGGAATCAAAAGCTGTTGCGCAAACGATGACTGCGATTCAAGCATAAGCAAAGCTCTCTCATATAAAATTCTTTCATGTGCGGCATGCATATCAATTATCATAAGTCCGCTTTCAGTCTGCACCATTATATATTTTAAACGATACTGCCAGACATTGAAGTTATGTTCTTCGTTTCTTTTATGCTCAATTATATTTGAGTTCTTATTTTTATCTTCCGCCTCGTTCTGCTCGAATACCGTTTCGTATTGATTTTCATCTACAGGTCTTGATGCCTCAAATATTGAACTGATTTTTGCAGGCTCTCTGTTATCATTACCGAATGAAAAATTACTTCCGCCATTATTAGAAGGGGATTTGTAGTGGAAACTCTCTTCTTTATCTAATGGGCTACCTGATGAACTTTTAGATTTGTTAAATCCTACGTTGAAAACTAAGTCTGAATCTCTTAAAGCAGCTTTAACAGAATTTCGTATAAATCCAAACACAGCGCCCTCTTCTTCAAACTTCACTTCAAGCTTGGAAGGATGAACATTAACATCAACTTTCTTCGGGTCAGTTTCAATAAATAAAAAGAAGGAAGGATAATCTCCCTTTTCAATTAAGTCATCATAACCGGAATAAACTGCGAAGTTTAAATTCTTACTGGTAAAAAATCTGTTGTTGAGATAAAAATACTGGTCCTGTTTTGACTTCTTTGTGAAGTTAGGCTTTGAAATGTATCCGTTTATTTTTATATACTGATTTTCAGAACTTACTTTTATTACCGAATCCGAGAAAGCTATACCGAATAATTCTGCAATCCTGTCTTTCAGTTCGCTTCTTTGTAAATCAAAAATCGTGTCTTCGTTGTTGATAAACTTAAATCCTATCTGCGGATTTGAAATCGCAAGTTTAATGAACGTTTCGTATATATGCTTGAATTCCGTCTGATTTGATTTTAAAAAATTTCTTCTGCCCGGAGTATTATAAAATAAATTCTTGATTGAGAACGATGTGCCTCTCTCACTGCTTACCTTCGTTACTTCCTTAAACTCGCCGCCTTCAATTTTTATTGAAGTACCGACATCTTCTTTTTCAGTTTTAGTTTTTAACTCTACTTGCGAAATTGAAGCAATGGATGCCAATGCTTCACCTCTGAATCCGAGTGTAGAAATATTTTCCAAGTCCTCATACGTGGCAATCTTACTTGTTGAGTGTCTTTCGAAACTCATAAGTCCGTCAGCTTCCGTCATTCCGATACCGTCATCGATTACCTGAATTAAATTTTTGCCTGCTTCTTTTATTATCAAAGTAATATTCGAAGCGCCTGCATCAATTGAATTCTCCATTAACTCTTTCACAACGGATTCCGGTCGGGATACAACTTCACCTGCCGCAATTTTATTGGAAAGTATAGAGGGTAATATTTTTATTTTATCGCTCAATAAATTATTTTTCGAACAAAGCTTTTATAAAATTCTCGCTGTCAAATTCCTGTAAATCATCAATCTGCTCACCGACACCAATGAAACGCACGGGGACTTTCATCTCCTGATTTATCTTTATCACAATGCCGCCCTTTGCAGTGCCGTCGAGCTTGCTTAAAATAATTCCGGTCAACCCTTCCATTGCTTTGGAAAATTCCTTTGCCTGGTTAAGTCCGTTCTGTCCCGTTGTAGCATCGATAACTAAAAATATTTCATTAGGAATATCCGGCGTAATTTTCTGTATAACTCTCTTAATCTTCTTCAACTCTTCCATAAGATGAGTTTTATTATGAAGCCTTCCTGCAGTATCGATAATAACTATATCCGTTCCCTTTGAAACCGCTGACTTCACCGTATCAAACGCCACTGCAGCAGGGTCACTGCTCTTTGGATTTTGAATTATATCCACACCTGCGCGCTGTGCCCATATCTCAAGCTGGTCGTTCGCTGCTGCTCTGAATGTATCTGCAGAGCCAATCACAACTGATTTACCCGCATTCTTAAAATTGTAAGCAAGCTTTCCTATAGAAGTTGTTTTGCCTACGCCGTTTACTCCGACAACCATTATCACATACGGCTTCTTTGCA
>JBBRQV010000283.1:0-2281 GCA_038225955.1 Ignavibacteria bacterium
ATCCGATAGAAACAGATCCGAATAAAACTAATTTATTAGAAACATTCGATAACTCATTCCCAAATAGAAGTTATTTAATAACTCATCGCGCAAATGAATTTACTTCTGTATGTCCGAAAACAGGTCAGCCTGATTTTGGCGTTATCACAATTTCTTATATTGCAAAAGGAAAATGTGTTGAGTTGAAATCATTAAAATATTATTTGCAATCGTTCAGAAACGAAGGTATATTTTATGAAAATGTCACGAATAGAATTTTAGATGACCTCGTAAAATTATTAAAACCAAGGTGGATTGAAGTTGTAGGAGATTTCACAGTACGCGGAAGCCTTCAATCAAAAATTACAGCAACTTACGGAAAAAAATAATATGAAGCTTGCGGAAGTAGATTTAAGTAAAAAAATAAGCAACGAGGAATTTAAAGAGGAAGTAAAAAAGAATAACCTGGTGCTTGAAATTCTTAAATGCCAGTTAAAACTTCGTGACAAGAATAAGAAAGCTGTAATATGCTTTGAAGGTTGGGATGCTGCCGGGAAGGGCGGAGCAATAAAACGTTTAACTGAACCGCTTGACCCAAGACGATATAAAGTCTATCAGACATCCGCACCTAATGAAGTAGAAATAGCAAAACACTATCTCTGGAGATTTTGGGTAAACCTGCCTTCAGTCGGCGAGATGGTAATCTTTGACCGAACCTGGTACGGAAGAGTACTTGTAGAGAGAATAGAAGGATTTTGCTCTGATGATGAATGGCGCAGAGCTTATGATGAAATAAACCAGTTTGAAAAAACAGTATCACAGGATAATACTAAGATAATAAAATTTTTTGTACACATTTCTAAAGATGAGCAGGAAAAAAGATTTAAAGGCCGTGAAGAAAATCCATTAAAAAAATACAAAATAGGTAAAGATGATTTTCGAAACAGGAAACATTGGGATGATTACATTAAAGCTTATGATGACATGTTTCAAAGAACAAATAATCCTTTCGCACCATGGAATATTATAGAAGGCAACGATAAAGATTATGCAAGATTGAAAATTATGAAAATTTTTGTAAGTGAAATGAAAGATTTTTTAAAGGATTAATTCCGTATTTCTGCCTATTACTACTAATAGGTAGGAATTGTTTGAGATTTGATTTTATGTTTACTATTTTATTGACAGCATTAATTAATATTGAATGCTTTAGTGTTAAGTAAAAATGCGACAATAATGTTACAATTCTCAGAAACAGTTTTAATTCAGCAAAACATTAAATTTCACTCTGAATTAAAGAATCCGTCAAAACTCCATCATTTGAAGTAAAAATTTGTAATTAATAAGACTAAGGTTTTAGTTTGGAATTAAAGAATCCATCAAAAATTCATCAAAAATAATCGAGAATATGAAATTAAAAATTTGCCTTGGAATACTTCTTTCTTTTGCCCTCCTTACCGGCTGTGGTCAAAAAACTGAATCTCAGGGAGTGGGAGGAAATACAGGCGACTCGAAACAAAAAAAATCCGACAGTACTCAAACACAAAAATCCGGTGATACTTCCAAAATAAACCTGTCTGCGCTTCCTAAATTTAAACTGACTTTTGAAAGGGAAGGTGGGATTGATATAATCAGTTCTGATTTAGGAAAAGAGAAGTTTTTATATGTAGGACATGATAATTTAATTTCTCCTGATGGAAGTAAAGTTGTGCATACGCAAAGTAATAACGATGGTACGAGAAGCATCGCAATATTTGATGTTGAAACTAAAACAACGAAGATTTTAAATTCAATCACAGGAAAACAAAGTTTTGACGCAGCATTTTCACCTGATGGAAAGATGCTTGTGCTTTGCAATTTTTCCGGAACGAAATGGAATATTGCTTTAATAAATATTGATGATACCGGGTTTAAAATATTGTCAGATAAATGTAAAACAGATTTATTCAGCCCAACATTTGCGCCTGACGGAAATTCAATTCTTTGCCAGGATATGCAGAGCTTTATTGAGTTTGATTTGAAGGGAAATATTTTGAAAACAATTCCCCTGAAAGATATTGTCGGGGATAAACCAATCTTTTTTTCCAGTGGTAATAAAGGGTATATGATTAATAACAAGAAGGAGATTTTATTTGATGCCGATACGCAGGACTTCTTTGAGACTTCCCGTGAGCCTATTTCAACTATATTTTCATATAATATTGAAACTAAATTTTTAAGAAATTTGAGTGACAAGAGTATATCAACATACAGTCCGTTTCCTTTAAGTGACGGGAAGTATATACTTTTTTCTGCTTATACA
>JBBRQV010000284.1:0-2260 GCA_038225955.1 Ignavibacteria bacterium
AAATATACCTTCTTCAAATCCTAATCTTATCCGGCTTCAATCAGCATTTAAGCCAAATGACGACCCTTCATATCAGGTGAGGGTTCGTAATCAGGCATTCATTCAACCGTATATACTCACGCACCCAATGGGTGGCGGACTTGGAAGCGTTGGAGAGTGGGGTAAGAAATTTTCTCCATGGTCTCCCTTGGCAAGCTTTCCACCGGATAGCGGATACATCAGAATTGCAGTAGAAATGGGTTGGATTGGACTCTTCTTGTTCTGTTTATTGCTGTTTATAGTATTCCGTGAGGGGATAAAAGATTATTTTCGTATCAAAGACCCCATGCTGAAAACAATCTCACTGGGCATGTTGACAGTAGTTTATGCTCTTACGCTCGCGAATTTTCCGCAGGAAGCAATAGGTCAATATCCAATTAATTATTTATTTTTTGTGGCAATTGCAATAATAAATAAGTGCCGTCAGTTTGATTCAGATAATCAGTAAAATTTGGTATAAGAATTGAAGAATATGAGGTTATAAGCAAAATTTTAGTTCAATGATACCGTTTAAGATACCGGAGTGGGTGTTAGATATTGTGCAAATTCCAATGGACT
This sequence comes from Ignavibacteria bacterium, assembly GCA_038225955.1. Lineage (GTDB taxonomy): Bacteria > Bacteroidota > Ignavibacteria > Tepidaquicellales > Tepidaquicellaceae > JAFDZO01. The sequence goes on from JBBRQV010000284.1 coordinate 598, forward strand.
TTGAGAAACTTTCACATAAATTTATCACTTCATTGAAAAATGATTTATCAAAATTTTCTGAGAAAAGACCGGTTGTTTCCATAGTAATGCCGGTTTATAATGAGGAGAAAAATCTTATACAAACTCTCTACTCCTTATCAAAGCTAAATCTTAATTATCCGACAGAACTGATTGTCGTTAATAATAATTCAACCGATAAAACCCAATTTATTCTTGATGAGCTCAATGTTCAGTCCATTTTTAATCCTAAGCAGGGAATAAGTTTTACACGTCAAATGGGACTTGAAACTGCAAAGGGCAAATATCATCTATGTGTAGATGGAGATGCTTTGTATCATCCGGAATGGCTCAACGAATATGTGGAGCTTTTAAAAGATTCTAAGATTACTATTGTATATGGGCCTTATTCTTTTATTCCGGAATACGGACTTCACAGTAGAACGATTTTTGCTATATATGAAATTATCACAACTGGCTTTTACAGGATAAGACGAAGAAACAAAGAATATATAAATGTGCTTGGATTTAATTTTGGGTTTAGAACTGAAGACGCGAAAAAAGTCGGTGGATTTAATACATCAAGACCAAGATGGTCTGATGGATGGATGGCAATGACCTTACAGAAATTAGGCACTTTAAAATTTGTTAAATCTGAAAGTGGGAGAGTCTGGACTACTGCAAGAAGATTGAATGCCGACGGAAGCCTATGGAAAGCTTTTATAAACAGAGTTAAAAGAGAAACACCTCACTTAAAGGAACATATAAATAAATTTAATTTAAATTAAGAATTAGTAATATTCCGTAAAATATAATCATTCAAAAATGTCGAGATTCTCTATCCCCCCCTGGGTAAAGGAAAATTTATTCGAATATAAAGGAGTTGACGATTTACCTTCGGAATTTTATCAAGGTGTTTCTGAACGCTTTAAAAAATTTCATCATTCTGAACCTGTTGTCTCAGTTGTTATTCCTGTATGGAACGAAGAACTGAACATTGCTCATACTATCTTCACGCTTTCTAATATTAAAACAGAATATCCCACAGAAATAATTTTTGTGAATAATAATTCTACAGATAGAACCCAGGAGCTTTTAGATAAGTGCGGAGTGAAATCCATTTTTAATCCAAAACAGGGAATTAGCTATACACGACAAATGGGACTGGAAAATGCGAAGGGTGAATATTATCTAAGTGCAGACAGCGATTCATTATATCCGGAAGGTTGGATAGATGCCTATGTAGAAACATTAAAAGATAAATCAGTTGCAGTTGTTTATGGACCATACTCTTTTATTCCTCCGGTAAATACATCACGTTTATCAATGGGAATGTATGAAATCGTTTCAGAAACTCTTTTCGCACTAAGAAGAAAAAGAAGAGGGTATCTGAATGTTATGGGATTTAACTCCGGCTACAGAAGAGAAGATGCTTTGAAAATAGGCGGATATAATTTGAACAGAACAATTTGGGAAGACGGATGGATGGCATTTCAACTTATGAAATACGGTAAAATTCAGTACGTAGGCAAAGCAAGAGTTTGGACTGAGGCAAGAAGATTAATGGTAGATGGTTCGGTATTCGGAGCTGTAAAAAAAAGAGTAAAAAAAGAAGTTTCAAGAATATACGAATACGTTTTTCCAAAACCGCAGAAGTTAGACTAAC
>JBBRQV010000285.1:0-2135 GCA_038225955.1 Ignavibacteria bacterium
GCTGCATCGTTCCAGGAAACAACTAAAGTTCTTACAGATGCATCTATCAACGGAAAAGTTGACTACTTATTAGGACTAAAAGAAAACGTTATTATCGGTCAGTTAATACCTGCCGGTACAGGACTAAGAAAATATAAAGAATTAGTAGTTTCAAATAAGCATGCTTATTCAGATAAGATTTCTGCTTCGGAAGAAGTTGAAGAAGAAGTTTCTGAAAAAGTGAAAGCTTAAGAAGACTAGTATTATATATGCAAAAAGGCGGGATGTATGTTCCGCCTTTTTCATTTATGGGTATTTAATATAAGCTATAAAAATCTCTAAATCCACTCCCGCCACATCATAAAAAATCTGCGAATTAGAAATTGCAGACATATCAAGCACTTACAAATTAATCTTTTTTCTGCATAATAAATTTATTTGACTTTTCATTTATTTTACCTATTTTTGTATACAGGTGGAGGGAAGTGGAGGAAAGTGGTGTATCAATTTCTCTACAAAATTCACTTAAATCAATCAAATTTTAACGTGTTTCAAGGCTACGCAAAAATCAGTCTGGATGCAAAATCAAGGTTCATTCTTCCTGCTAAGTTCAGGAAAAATGTTCCGCTTGAATGCAGCAATCAATTAATTCTCACAAGAGGAATTGATGAGTGCATAAAGCTATATCCAAAAAATATATGGGATGAAAAAGTAATTAACGGCTTGATGCAATTAAACACAATGCAAACAGATGCAAGAAAATTTGTGCGTGAAATTTTATTTTATGTTAATGAAGTAGAGATAGATTCACAGGGAAGAATTTTAATTCCACCGCAGCTAATACAGTTCGCAAATTTTGAAAAAGATATAGAACTTATAGGAACAATTGAGAGTATTGAAATCTGGAATCCGAATACAAAAGAAAAACTAGAAAGTTCAGAGCCGATACAATACAATGAGCTTGCAGAAAAAATTTCTGAGTTCAATATAGATATTCGTTTGTAAATGTCAGACACAGAAGAAAATAAATTTTTTCATACACCCGTTCTTTTAGATGAAGTCTTGGAGTATCTTTTCAACGAAAAATTTGAAAAACAAATTATCGTTGATGGAACGTTAGGCGGTGGTGGATACTCAGAAGCAATTTTAAAAAAAATAACCGATAATGATTTACTTGCCGCACTGGATAAAGATTTAGAAGCTCTTGAATACTCAAAAAAAAGATTAGAGCAATACGGCAGCAAGGTAAAGTTTTTCAATAATAATTTTGCCGATATAAAAACAGTTCTTTTACAAAACGGAATAAAGAAAATCACAGGACTTGTTCTTGATCTTGGACTTTCTTCATATCAGATAGAAAATGAAGACGGCTTCAGCTATATGAGAGACACAAGACTGGATATGAGAGCTTTCAAAAAAGATAATATGACGGCAGGAGATATTCTGAACTCATCAGCTAAAGAAGATTTGATAAGAATATTTGAAGAGTACGGTGAAGTAGGAAATGAGAGAAGACTTGCAGATGCAATTATTGAAAGAAGAAAAGTGAATAAGTTCAAAACTACTTTTGATGTAGTGAGCCTGATAGAAGAAGAGTACAAGATTGATAAAAAGAATTCGATTAAGTTTCTTTCTAAAATCTTTCAGGCATTAAGAATAGAAGTGAATAACGAAATGGATAATCTGAAAAAAGTTTTAAACAATTCACTGGATATGCTTGATGAGGGCGGAAGACTTGTTATGGTCTCTTATCACTCACTGGAAGATAGAATGGTGAAAATTTTCTTTAAAGAAATGTCGGCAACTTCTAGGAAGACCGATAATCCGTTTTACGATGAAGACGTTACCCCTAAATTAAAAATTCTAACAAAAAAATCTGTAATGCCCGGCTTTAAAGAAATAAAAGCTAACTCACGGGCAAGAAGCGCAAAACTAAGATGCGCAGAAAGAATTAATACAGTTAATATATAATGAGAAACAAAGAAAATAAAAATAGAAAACTTTCCTTATTTAATACACTAATTGCATTTGCAGTCATTTCTGTTTTACTCGTTTTGTATATCAATAATATAATTTATGTTAATACTCTTTCGGTTAAAAATAATGAGCTCAAAGAAGAGATTAAAAAGACATCGCAATCCAATGACATACTAAGA
>JBBRQV010000286.1:0-2128 GCA_038225955.1 Ignavibacteria bacterium
CCGTTAAGACAGATATTAATTCCTGTGCTCAACGCTCATGAGAAAGAAACTATTTCCAAATTTAAGGATATAATACTCGAGGAAGTGAATGTGAAAGAGCTTAACTTCGTTGAGGGCGATTCCGATATTATAAAGAAGAAGGCAAAGCCTAACTTCAAAGCTATCGGCCCTAAGTTCGGAAAAGATGTTAAGGCGGTTCAGGCAACTATAAATTCATTTGACAAAAACGATATTATAGCAATTGAAACTGACGGCTCAATTTCCAAGGGTGGATTTGTAATAACACGGGATGATATTGAAATCCTCACTGAAAACATTGAAGGTTGGATTGTTGACACGGATAAAAATTTGACGATTGCAGTTGATACAACTTTAGATGAAACATTAATAAACGAAGGTATTACGAGGGAGTTTATAAACAGAGTGCAGAATTTCAGAAAGACAAGCGGCTTCGATATAAATGATAAAGTTGAAATTTTTGTAAAAGCTGAGGGCAATGTTCTCTCAGCGATATTGAACAATAAAAATTATATTAACAGCGAAACTTTAAGCGAGAATATTCACGAAGCTAATGGGAAAGAAATGGAATTTTCAGAAACAGATATAAACGGAGAGCCGCTTAAGTTCTTTGTGAAAAAAATATAATTATTTCTTTTTTTACTTTTTATCAAAATAAAAATGGCACAATCAAAAACAAAAAAAGCTGCAACACAGAAAACTAAAGCGAAAGTAAAAGCTAAACCAAAAGCAAAGCCGAAGGCTGCAGCTAAGAAGACGATAAAAGTGAAGACAAAAGGAACTGTAAAAACAAAAATGAAAGCAAAGCCAAAGGCAAAGATTGCTGTAAAAAAAGCACCAAAGAAGATTTCTGCTACTAAGGCAAAAAAAATCCTTAAGGCGAAAAGACTTCCTGTAACAAAGACTAAGCCAATCCACGCTAAAGAAGAAATACAAGTTCCGGCTCACGTTAAAAAATACAAGCCGAACAAAAAAGCAAAGTACACAGCAACTGAGCTGAAAGAGTTCAAAGAAATTATCATTGCTGAGAGAAAAGATATTCTTGAATCAGCAAGAGCAAATATGCAGTCGCTTGTTGATAATGAATCCGGGGATTACGTTGGCGATAACTCTACGTATTCAACTCACATGGCTGAGCAGGGCACTGATGAAATGGAGAGAGAAAAAAATTATATGTTCGTACAAAGAGATGAAAAATATCTCGGCTATTTGCAGGATGCGCTTATCAGAATTGATAACGGAACGTATGGAATCTGTCAGGACTGTATGGAAGTGCCTAAGAACATGTGCAAATCATGTCCTTTAATTCCTAAGGAAAGACTTGAACTTGTTCCTATCACACAGCATTGCATTGAGTGCAAAAATCTCAGAGGGTAAGAAGGTTTTACTCTGAAAATTTGTTGTGGAACTTTAAATAATTTTAGCTCATTTAAAAGTCGAAGAGGACTCTTCGGCTTTTATTTTATAAACAGATAAGTTTCTAATGAAAATATTATATTGGTCAGTAGTTATTGTCATAATAGACCAGATTACAAAATTAAAAGTAAAAGGCATTAACATTCCTTGGCTCGGACTTCACGTTGACGGAATGCCTTACCAATCTTCCATAAAAGTTCTCGGTGATTTCTTTCAGATTACATTCATTGAAAATCCTGGAATGGCTTTCGGACTTCAGCTTGGCAGTAAGCTCTTTCTTACACTTTTTACGATCTTCGCAACAATCTTAATTTTTATAATAATCTACAAAAACAGAAAAGAATCATTCCTTCTTCGTCTCTCGCTGGCCTTTATTTTAGGTGGCGCACTTGGAAATTTAATTGACCGGACTTTCTATGGTATGATGTACGATTACGCTCCTTTATTCTATGGGAGAGTTGTTGATTTTTTCCATTTTAATATCCCTGATTTTAAAGTTTTCGGGAAGACAATTTATTCCTTCCCTATTTTTAATGTTGCAGATATTGCCGTTACGGTTGGATTTGTCTTAATTCTTATTGGATACAAAAAAGTATTCAAAAAGAAAGAAGATGGTTCAGCGCAGGTTATAGATTATCAACTTGTAAATACAAATGAAACTATCACCGGAAACTTTAATGAATTCCATGACAAA
>JBBRQV010000287.1:0-2086 GCA_038225955.1 Ignavibacteria bacterium
AAAACAAACTGAAAGAGCTTCCGAATGAACTCGGCGAGATGATAAGTTTAAGAAAATTAATCCTTGAAGATAACGCTTTACAATTTTTACCAAAGAGCATTGGTAAATTAAAAAATTTAAACGAGTTGAATCTGAGGAATAATCAATTGATTTCAATTCCTAAAAGTATTTCTCAATTGAATAATCTTCAGTATATCGATTTACGAAATAACAAACTGACTTACCTTCCAGAAAGTATTAAGACTTTACCGAATCTTGAAAAATTAGATTTGCGCTGGAACGCTGCATTGGAATTACCTGTTTGGATTGAGGAACTGAAGAAGAAAGATTGTACGGTGTATTATTGAAACAAAAGTATACCTGACAGGTTTTTAATCCTGTCAGGTCAGAAATATTATACAGTTAAACACACGTTTCCCCTCCCCTGCCAAGGGGAGGGATAGGGATGAGGTCTGGCGAAAGATATGAAAGTTTCATACGTTTATTATACAAATTTTGTGGTATTGAATATAAAATCATAACTTAACCTCTTTAATTATTTTTCTCTTATTTATTTACAAATTTATTATATTGCTAAATACATTCTTTAGAAAATTAAATTTCCCCTATGGAAAATTACTCTCGCGGTTACTTAACAGATTTATATAAAGTAAACAAAAAAGAATTTTTAAAGATAGCAAATGAAGCCTATGAAAAAGATAAACCGTATTATGATAATGTAATTTTCCCTATAATGGCAGATGAACAAAAACTTGTAGATAGTGAGAAAGTTCCGCAGGGGTATGTTAGGTGTCCGTTTTGTTTGAAAAATACAAAAAGGATTGTTAAAAACAGAAGTGATGCACTTGTAGTAATTTTGGTAATGGCTACTCTTTTTTTCGGTTTTCTTGCATTTCTCTCTTTAGAAAAATCCAATGCAATTAGTTTCCTGATAATAACTATGCCATTGGGAGTTTGTTTCCTTGCTTCCTTAATATTACTCCTAATTTTTGGCAATCAAAAACTTATATTCTGTGAACACTGTAATATGAAAATCAACAAATCTTAATATTTTTAATTTAACCTATTTTCTTCGTGCCGCCAAGTATATAATTACTTTAGAAAGATTGGAGACTTTTATTTCCAAATTATCTTATTAACAAAAAAGGTTACCCTGAAAATTCAGAGTAACCTTTTTCAATTAAGTCTTATGATTAGATTCCCGCCTTCGCGGGAATGACAGTTTTGTATAATTTTGTGTCTTTAGTGGCAAGTCAATCAAGCCATTTTATCTACTAAGTCAACAACTCTGCATGAGTAACCCCATTCATTATCATACCATCCGATAACTTTTACAAGATTTCCGATTGCCATTGTTGAAAGCGAATCGAATATACAGCTATGTGAGTTACCGATAATATCTGAAGAAACAATCGGGTCAACTGTGTATTCCATAATTCCTTTTAATGAAGAATCTGCTGCTGCCTTCATAGCTTTATTGATTTCATCTTTTGTAACATCTTTCTTCAATACTGCAACAAAGTCTGTGATGGAGCCGTCAGGTGTAGGAACTCTTAATGAGAAGCCATCAAGCATTCCTTTTAAGTGAGGCATTACCTGCCCTACTGCTTTTGCTGCTCCGGTTGAAGTCGGGATAATATTTATTGCGCCTGCGCGCGCTCTTCTTAAATCACTGTGCGGCTGGTCAAGCAAGCCCTGATCATTTGTGTATGAGTGGACCGTAGTCATAAACCCTTTTACAATTCCGAAGCTGTCATCTAAAACTTTTACCATCGGAGCCAGACAGTTTGTTGTGCATGATGCATTGGAAACAACTGTCATCTCTTTTGTAAGAATGCTATCGTTAACACCAAGTACAACTATTGCATCAAGTGCATCTTTAGGAGGAGCGGTAAGAATTACTTTCTTTGCTCCGGCTGTAAGATGCATTCCTAATTTTTCTCTGCTTGAAAAAACGCCTGTCGATTCGATTACTACATCAACTCCTAAATCTTTCCATGGAAGTTTCGTCGGATCTTTTTCGGCAAGTCCTTTAATCTCTTTTCCGTTAACAATTATTGAGTGGTCAGTATGACTTATCTCCGCA
>JBBRQV010000288.1:0-2076 GCA_038225955.1 Ignavibacteria bacterium
CTACCAAATGAAAAATTGGAATATGTTTGTGAATTAAAATTTGACGGACTTGCAGTATCGATAGTTTATGAAAACGGAAAATTAAAAACCGGCGCTACTCGTGGTGACGGCGAGAAGGGCGATGATATAACTCAGAATTTAAAAACAATTCGTTCAATCCCGCTTTCAGTTCAGCACAGCAAAATAAAAAACTTTGAAGCACGCGGTGAAATTTTCTTTAAGAAAGAAGATTTCATAAAAATTAATGAAGAGCAGGAATTAAAAGGCGAAAAACTTTTTGCAAATGCCCGCAATACCGCAGCAGGAACATTGAAACAAAAAGATTCTAAAGCAGTTGCCACAAGGCCTCTACAATTTTTTTCATATAATTTGAGAACGGATGATATAAGGCTTACCTCTCATTACGATAATTTAAAGTTATTAAAAGAGTTAAAACTTCCCGTTAATGATAAGACAGTAAAAGTAAGTACAATTGAAGAAGTAAAAAAATTCTGCGATAAAATTGAAGAGACCAGAGATGATTTGCCCTATGAAATTGACGGAGTAGTAATAAAAATAAACTCTTTAAATCAGCAGGATGAGCTTGGCAGTGTTTCGAAATCTCCGCGCTGGGCAGTTGCATATAAATTCAAAGCAAAGCAGCAGATAACAAAAATAAAAAGTATCACACTACAAGTTGGAAGAATAGGAACTGTAACACCCGTTGCAAATCTTGAACCTGTTTTTCTTGCAGGTTCAACAATCTCGCGCGCAACGCTTCACAACTTTGATGAGATAGAAAGAAAAGATATTCGTGAAGGTGATTATGTAAAGATAGAAAAAGGCGGTGATGTAATTCCAAAAGTTGTTGAAGTGGTTTTAGATAGAAGACCTAAGGATTCTAAAAAATTTCCTTTACCTACAAAATGTCCCGTATGTAATACTAAACTTGAAAAACCGGAGGGCGAAGTAGCATATTACTGTCCCAATACTGCTTGTCCTGCACAGGTGCAGGGAAGAATAGAGCATTTTGTACAGCGTGATGCTATGGAAATTGAAGGGCTCGGTTTTCAGATAATTGAAATATTTATTCAGAAAGGTTTTATAAACAACTACTCTGATATTTATGATTTACATAAGAAGAGAAAAGTTCTCATGGAACTTGAACGCTTCGGCGAAAAAAGTATCACAAATATTTTAAATGGAATAGAGCAGTCAAAAGAGAAAACGTTTGATAAAGTGTTATTTGCGTTGGGTATCCGCCACATAGGAGAAAGAACGGCAAAAGTATTAGCAAAGCATTTTGGTTCAATTGATAAATTGATTGAAGCCTCGCAGGAAGAGATTAACGAAATTCACGAAATTGGCCCAAAGATTTCTGAAAGCATTGTAAATTTTTTCAAGGATAAGAAAAATTTAAAGCTTATCGAAAAGCTCCATAAAGTAGGATTGAAATTTGAGATTGATAAATCCATTACTCAAAAAATAAATCCACTGTTTGCAAATAAAACGTTTGTTCTTACAGGAACGTTGGAAAAATACAAACGTGACGAAGCAGAAAAAATAATTGAAGATTTAGGCGGTAAGTCTTCTTCATCTGTAAGTAAAAAAACAGATTATTTGTTAGCTGGAAGTGATGCAGGCAGCAAGCTTGAAAAAGCAAAATCTCTTGGCGTTGCCGTTATTGATGAAAACGAATTTGAAAAAATGACAGGAAAGTAATTTTAAATAATTATTTATAAAGAGTAATAATATCTTTCGCTCTTTGAGTTATTTCTTTTTTTAATTGTGCAGGCTTTACAACCTCAACTTCTTTTCCCCAACCCATTACCCATGCAATAAATTCGTAAGAAAGTTTTACTTTCATTTTCATTATAACCAAATCATTTTCTTCGATGATCTCCTGATTCTCAATCCATATTTTATCTTTAATTAACTTTCCTGTCTTTTCTGTAAATTTTAATTCTACATCATAAGCTTCTCCGCCGCTGTAGGTTCCCCATGATTTTTCGTAAATATTGTACGAAGCAGGAAGTTTTTTTATAGAACTCTTTTTGTTGCCGAATTTTATATCAATAATTCTTTCTATCAGGTAAC
>JBBRQV010000289.1:0-2068 GCA_038225955.1 Ignavibacteria bacterium
ATATGTTCATAAGGACAATTCAATTGTTTTCGATTAAGAGAGTTTAAATTATCATAACTTTCCAACTTGGAAATACTTAGTTTCTCAAAAATAAAAAATAAATCAAAAGTATAAATTCAAAAAAATTATTAATTCATTGGATTTTAATAAAAATTAAGTTAATTCTTGGTAGTGAATTTTGGTTAAAAATGGTTTGTGCGGGCTCAAATGGGAAATATTCTACGTTGCAAAAGTCCTAAATTCTGACTAATTTAGAGATTATACCAATGGAGTCGTAGTTCAGTTGGTTAGAACGCCTGACTGTCACTCAGGAGGTCGCGAGTTCGAGTCTCGTCGATTCCGCACTATGAAAAACCCGAATAAAATCTCGGGTTTTTCTTTTTAATCCGGTTATCTCGCTATTGCTAAGCTTCCTCGGCTTTTCAATAGTTAATTCTGGATTGAGGTATATATTCATTCACTCTTAATTGATTCGCCGTGCTGTTACCAATTTCAGAAATAAAGTCACGTCTGAAAAATATTAAACTAATCGTATCCGATGTTGATGGAACATTAGTAAATAATTCAAACAAAATTGGCGAACTTACGGCAGATTTAGTCCCCAAACTTAAGAAAAAAAACATACTCTTTTCTCTAGCATCGCAGAGAATTTACTCATCATTAATTCCTATTGCATCCAGTCTTGATATTGAAATTCCTCTCATCTCCCTCAACGGAGCTTTAGTAAAAGGGAGAAGCGGTGATGTGCTGTACAAATCCATTATCAATCCTAAAAAAGTCGCAAAGGCAATTGAGCTTGCGCAGAATAGTCTCGTACGCATTGCGCTTTGCTATAACGATGAAATTATTTATACCGATGACAACTCAGTATTAAAGGACTTCATGTCACGAGTTGGAACGACTTACAGGCTTGTCGACTCCTATGAAAAATACATGGATAACGTCCTTGAAATAATAATGATGGGCAACGATAAGAACAACGTGAAAAAGATAATGAGCAGGATGAAGTTTCCTTTTAATTTTTCTTTGAAGCTGAAGTACTACCGTTCAAACAGCATGAACAAAGTTTACAACCTTGAAATATTAAAAAAGGGTGTCTCTAAAAAAACGGGCTTACAGGTTCTTACAAAGCATCTTGGTATTAAGAAAAGCGAAGTTGTTGTCTTCGGCGACTGGTATAACGACCGCGACCTTTTTGATTTCGGAGGCTTGAATATTGCGCTGAACAATGCAGTCCCTGAGCTGAAAGATAAAGCAAACTACGTAACTGAAAAAACCAATAACGAAGACGGAGTAGGAGATGTCCTTAAGCTTCTGTACGACTCGGTTTCATAAATTACTTTCTTTATAATTTATAATGGCTTCCAAAAATCATTATGATTCCTTAGCACCATTCTACGATTCAGTAATCGGCAAAAATAATTCCTCTAAAAAATTCTTATACAATACAGCTCAAAAAATTTTAGGCAAGGATTCTAAAATTCTTGAGCTTGGCTGCGGCACAGCAGAAAACCTTATGCCATTTACAAAAAATTATAATGTAACGGGCATTGATATATCTGAAGGTATGTTGAAAGTTGCTCGTAAGAAAATTCCCAAAGGAAAATTTATACAGGGAGATATTTCAAATTTTAGTTTAAAAGAAAAATTTGATTTTATTTTTTGTATGTACGATACGATAAACCATCTTGATAATTTTGCTTCATGGGCTAAGCTTTTCAAATGCGTAAAGAAGCATCTAAGTGATAAAGGGATTTTTATTTTTGATTTTAATACTTTATATAAACTGAATATATTATCGCAATCCGATATCTATCCTGAGTTCCCCGATGATGACGTACTGCTTTTAAATGTACACAGGAAAACTAAAAATCTTTTTAACTGGGATATAAAATATTTCAAACACGTTTCGGCTGCAAAGTATGAGCTTATACAATCGAGCATCCCTGAATCAGGTTACGAAACCGGGAAAGTTTTAAATGAAGTAAAAAAGAATTTTAAGATAATTAATACATATAACGAAAATTTTAAAAAGGCTGCAAAAAATTCCGTAAGGATTTTTTGTTTA
>JBBRQV010000290.1:0-2046 GCA_038225955.1 Ignavibacteria bacterium
CACCCATGAAATCTCTGCACCTTTGTATCCATTTCTGTTTCCTGCTTTTATAATATCCTGATAAAAAATTGCATCAATACCTTTTTTATGATACTCCTTATTGACACCCATTATTATAACACGTAATAAATCGATTTTGCTTTTATAATATAAGAGTTTAAAAAGTCCGGTAGGGAACAATGTACCATTCATTTTTTTAAGCACCTGATTGAAATCAGGTAATGCGAGTGAGAAGCCGATCGCTTTACCATCGACCTCAGCAAAAATTATAAATTCTTCAACTGCAATGGGCTTAAGAGCCTTAGCAATATATTTAAACTCATCTTCCGTCATGGGAACAAAGCCCCAGTTGTCCTCCCAGGCATTATTATAAATTTCTCGTATTCTCTGCACTTCATTATCAAAATCTTTTAAATTAACTCTTCGCAGAGTAATGTTCTCACGCTTTTTTACCATATTTGAGATACGTTCAAGCTGCGCCATCTTAGCATCGTTTGAAATAACTTCCTTAGGAATATACAGCGCCAGCAAATCTTTTGCTTTTGCAAAACCATAATCTTCAATAAGGTCGATATAATACTTTGGATTGTAAGTCATTAGCAGTACAGGCGGAGTATCGAATGCACCTATAAGCAATCCACACTCATCATTTGTCGAAGGATTTACAGGTCCGCGGACTGTGTCCATTCCGTTATCTTTCAAAAATTTATATGCAGTATCGAAAAGTTTTTTTGAAACTTCCTTATCATTTATAGATTCAAAAAATCCAAAGAATCCAACTTTATCGTTGTAAAATTTATTATGGTTATCATTGATGATTGCTGCAATTCTACCGACAAGCTCTCCATCTTTTTCAGCAAGGTAAAGCTCAACTTTTGCATGCTGGAAGAAAGGATTTTTATCGGGATTTAAATTATTCTTCACGTCAAATTTCAACGGAGCTACCCAGTTCGGGTCGCCCTTGTAAAGTTTCCATGGAAGATTTATAAACTTATTTTTATCTGAGTCGTTTTCGACTTTCTTTATTTTTATTTCGCTCAATTTTAGTATTTTATTTATAGTAACATAAAAAATTTAACTCTAATTTATAAGTGAAATAAAGCGAAATATTTTCGGTTCACAAACTTCAAAAAGTTTCTTTGCATTTAGAATCGAACAAGCGTATTTTTGACTAACAAATTAATTCACCATGAAAAAAGTAATTACAGTTGTATTTTTCTTTTGCGCAGCAAATATTTTTGCGGCAGGTTCCTGGGTTGAACTCCCCTCAATCACCGGAATTATAGACAACATTATTTATCAGCTTTTACCGGATAATAACGGAAACATGTTTGCATCCATCCGTACTATGGGCGTTTATAAAACGACTAATGGCGGAATAAACTGGACTCCGTCAGGATTATCAGGCAACAACGCTCCTTACTACATGAAGCTTGCGCCTAACGGAGATATTTATGCAGTAAGCAGAGGTCCGGGTTTTTCAGAGACAATTTATAAATCAACAAATAGCGGCGCATCCTGGCAGACAGTTTATACAAAAGCTTTTACAGATGCAAATTATGGCTTATGGGCAGGTATAATTTTCCCTGAGAACGGACAGTTTGTGTGTGCATTCGAGAAAACCATCTGGCCTACAGTTTCTGATATTGACGTATATACAACAAGGTCTACTAACGGCGGTAACAATTGGTCTGATGTAGGTTTTGTATCTTCAATGATTCAGTCACCAACAGGCGGAGGCTCAGGAATGGTGTTAACTGCAGATAACAAGTTAGTAATGGGCACAGGTCAGGCAGGCTTAATTCAATCAGCTGATTTCGGTCTTTCATGGGGCGCTTCTGGAAATGTTGGCAGCATATTCACTTCAACAGTTTTGAAAAATAGTCATGATAATTCTGTTTTTGTCGGAACGGCTTACGGACTTGACCGCTCGACAGATAACGCTGCTACTTTTAATTTCATCGGACCTTACAATGCCTGGGCCTATACGAATAATGCTGCTATTAGTCCTGCAGATGTTGTTTACATTCAAATTGCCGACGGGAG
>JBBRQV010000291.1:0-2023 GCA_038225955.1 Ignavibacteria bacterium
AGAAAGCAAACTTAAAAAAAACGAATCGTTCAATCTCCGCGAGGATCATCACAAAAATCTTCTAAGGAAAATAAATGCTGCAGGCGATAAAATAAAGCTCGGAGGCGGTAAGAAAGCAATCGAGAAACTTCACGAAAAGAAGAAACTTCATTGCAGAGAGAGAGTAAATCTTCTTATTGATAAAGATTCATTCTTTATGGAGATTGGTTTATTCACAGGCTACGGTATGTATGAGGAATACGGCGGAGCGCCTTCATCAGGAACTATTTTTGGTATCGGAAAAATTTCAGGAAAAAATTGCGTTATAGTTGCAAACGATGCTACAGTAAAAGCAGGGGCGTGGTTCCCTATTACCTGCAAGAAAAATTTACGCGCGCAGGAAATCTCGATGGAGAATAAGCTTCCGATAATTTATTTAGTAGATTCAGCAGGAGTATTTTTGCCGATGCAGGATGAAATTTTTCCTGATAAAGAACACTTCGGAAGGATATTCAGAAATAATGCAATTATGAGCTCGATGGGAATTCCACAAATCGCTGCTATCATGGGACCGTGTGTTGCAGGCGGCGCATACCTTCCTATAATGAGCGATGAAGCATTGATAGTTGATGGAACAGGAAGCATATTTTTGGCAGGTTCGCATTTAGTTAAAGCTGCCATAGGAGAAAACATTGATAACGAATCATTAGGCGGCGCAACTGTTACAACAGAAATCTCAGGAGTTACCGATGAAAAAATGGCAAGTGATGAAGAGTGCTTAGAAAAAATCAGAAGTCTTGTAAGTAAATTTGGTGAAACAGCTAAAGCAGGATTTGACAGAACTGAAAGCAAACCTCCTGCAATGGAAACAAAAGAAATTTATGGAGTATTACCCGAGGAAAGCGCAAAGCCTTACGATACTTACGAATTAATTTCAAGAATAATTGACGACAGCGACTTTGACGAATACAAACCTGAGTACGGAAAAACAATTATCTGCGGTTACGCAAGAATTGACGGTTGGGCAGTTGGTATAGTTGCAAATCAACGAGCAATTATCAAAAGCAAAAAAGGCGAGATGCAATTCGGCGGAGTGATTTACTCCGATAGTGCAGATAAAGGCGCAAGATTCATAATGAATTGCAACCAAAGAAAAATTCCGTTAGTTTTTTTACAGGATGTTACGGGCTTTATGGTTGGTTCACGCTCAGAGCACGGTGGTATTATTAAAGATGGCGCGAAGATGGTTAATGCGGTTGCAAATTCAGTCGTTCCGAAAATTACAATTATTACAGGTAATAGTTACGGCGCAGGAAATTATGCAATGTGCGGCAAGGCATATGACCCGAGATTTATTTTTGCTTATCCGAATGCACAGATTGCTGTGATGGGCGGCTCGCAGGCAAGCAATGTATTACTTGATATAAAAATCGGACAACTTAAAAAAGAAGGTAAAGAAATAAGCGATGCTGATAAGAAAACTTTTCTGGATGAAATAAAATCAAGATATGATAAACAAACTGACGTGCTTTATGCAGCATCAAGGCTATGGGTTGATGAAGTAATTGACCCTGCAAAAACAAGAGAAATAATTTCTTATTCAATTGAGCTTGCAAATAATAATCCGGAGATGAAACAATTCAATCCGGGAGTAATACAAACATAAATAATAAATATTCAGTCACCCCAAATAAAGAAAACATGAAAACAAAATTAGAGATAGCTAAGAACTGGCTGCCAAGATACACAGGAACTCCGATAAAAGAATTCGGCGATTTTATTCTTCTCACAAATTTTTTTGATTACGTAAAATCTTTTTCAGATAAATTCGGAGCAGAAATAAAAGGTATCGGTAAACCGATGCAGACTTGCACCAATAAGCAAGGTCTTACAATTATAAATTACGGAGTAGGCTCTGAAAATGCTGCATTAATAATGGACCTGCTTGTTGCAAAGATGCCAAATGCAGATTTATTCCTTGGCAAATAAGGCGGCTTGAAAAAAAAAAAATAAATATGACAAATTATTTTACACATAAATTATA
>JBBRQV010000292.1:0-2006 GCA_038225955.1 Ignavibacteria bacterium
AATTTTTCCGAATTATTAAATAAATTAGTAATTC
Source organism: Ignavibacteria bacterium (assembly GCA_038225955.1). Lineage (GTDB taxonomy): Bacteria > Bacteroidota > Ignavibacteria > Tepidaquicellales > Tepidaquicellaceae > JAFDZO01. The sequence goes on from JBBRQV010000292.1 coordinate 35, forward strand.
ATGATTGCTCCAAGGAAATCAAAAAGAACTACGAAGATTACAAAAAATTTTCATTGGACTTCCAGACTGAAAACTATATAAAATTTATAGAAAGCTGATGATAAAATTATCTTGTGTAATAATTTGTAAAAATGAAGAGCGGAACATAGAGGAATGCCTGAAAAGCGTCCAATGGATAGATGAAATCATTGTAATTGATGCTGAAAGCAGCGATAGAACAATAGAGATAGCAAAAAAATATACCGATAAAATTTTCATTCGTGAATGGACAGGATTTTCTGACCAAAGAACATTCGGACTTGAACAATGCAGCGGGGAATGGATCTTACCAATGGATGCCGATGAAAGATGCACTGAAGAATTGAAGCAAGAAATTCTTGAAAAGATAAATGCAAAAGATATTAAAGAGAGCGGCTTTAAAATTCCACGAAAAAGCTTCTACAGAAATTACTGGATAAAATATTGCGGCTGGTATCCGGGCTACCAATTACGTTTGTTTAGAAAAGACAAAGCTTCAGTTACCGACAGATTAGTGCATGAGGGATATGAAGTGAAAGGTGAAGTCGGATTTTTAAAAAATGATATTTTACATTATACAATTAGCTCAATAAAGGAATATATTACAAAAATTAACGAGTACTCTACACTTCAGGCAATTGAAAAAAGTAAAAGAGGCCGAGTTGGTTTTTGGGATGTGATACTAAGACCACCTGCAGCTTTTTTATCAGAGTACATTGGGAGAAAAGGATTTTTAGACGGCATTCCGGGAATAATTATCTGCCACTTTAATATGATTACAAATATTCTGACCTACGCAAAAATTTGGGAAATGCAAAACTCTCCTGGTAAAGATGAACATAAATGAAATAATTATCTGCCCGAATTGTAAAGGTTGTTTAACCTTGCTAAATGAAAACTACCATTGCGAAAAATGCAATTCATCCTATGAAATTGTATCGGAGATTCCTGTTTTAATATCTCATAAAAATTCTATTTCAAATGAAGAGCAAGATAAACTTGCCGAGTATTTTGATTCCAAATACGAAAAAAATGAAGACCCTTGGAACTATGAAAGCAGTGCTGCTGAAATAATGAAATATGAGTTCGTAACCAATCTTATTAAGACGCTCAAGCCTGATTTAAAAATAATTCTTGATGTTGCATGCAGTTTCGGATTTTTATGTAACAAACTCTCCGTTATAAGTAAAAACGTAATAGGCGTTGATGTTTCCATTCATGCTTTGATGAAAGCTAACCAAAAATATAAGAAAGAAAATATTTCATTTATTTCAGCAAGTGCTGAGAGTATTCCCTTCAAAGATAAATCTTTTGATATCGTAGTGCTCTGTGATGGTTTAAATGGCATGGACTTAACAGGAGTACATCGCGACAATGCCGTTAAAGAAAGTTTGCGGGTTTTAAAAGATGATGGCTTTACTATTTTTACTGACTATCTTAAACCAAACCAATTTGAAAATTACATAGATTATATTCGCAAAAGTAGTTACGATATTAAAAACATTTACTACTTAAATGACAGGCTCTGGTACAAACTCAAATATGGTTTCAATGCAATTAAGGGTTACTCCTTAATTAAAAAAACTTTATCCAGTTTAGTTGTGGGTAATACACTTACAAAAATTTCTTCTCTATTCGGGAAGAACGGCTCTAACCATATTTGTATTGTTGCGAGTCGAAAATAACCTGAAAATAAGCTCAATTATTTAGCTATTTACCTTTAATAAACTTCACCAAAAAGTTATATTTATATCATTCATTATTGATAATTATTGAAAATGTTATTAGGCGATTCCGTACAGATTAAAGAAATAAATGAGATCATCAAACAAGTTGCGCCGACTGATGTAACTGTCCTGATCACAGGTGAAAGCGGCACAGGTAAAGAAGTTGTAGCGAAGGAAATTCACAAAGCAAGTAAACGAAAAGATAAGGCATACATAATCGTAAACTG
>JBBRQV010000293.1:0-1879 GCA_038225955.1 Ignavibacteria bacterium
ATTATCAGGCTCCGCATCCAATGCTAAACATTTTAGAAAAAAATTAGTCACAAAACATTCTTATCTACTATATTGGGTAAAAGAGAATAGAGTTGAGATTCTTTCAATAATAGATACACGTCAGGAACCAAAGCAATAAATAAATAATATGTCAATAAAAGAATTAAGAAAAGAAATAAACAAGCTTGTTGAAACAATAGAAGATAAAAATCTTCTTGAAAGTTACCTCGATATGATGAAGATTGATACTGAGCAGGTATCATGGGACGATTTAACTCCCGATGAGCAGAACGAAATAATGCAGACCAAGAAAAACGCTGAAGATGAAGGCGTAGAGTTCATTTAAAATTCAAAAATTATTTTTAGAATTTAATATAATTACATGGAACTCTCTCAGGAAGAAAAGTATGCACAGGCATTAAAAAGAGTAAAAGCGAGAAAAAGCTTTTACATTAATATTGTAAACTATCTGATAATAAATGTACTGCTTTTTGTGATTAATTACATCACTGATCCGGGGCATTGGTGGTTTTACTGGGTAACTATAGGATGGGGAGTTGGGCTGGCATTTCATGCATTCTCTGTATTTGGTGTAAGTGAAAGATTTGGTGATGATTGGGAAAAAAAGAAAGTTCAGGAAATGATGGATAAAGAAAACCAAAAATAATTTTAAAATTTAATGTAAAAGATTTTAAAAGGCGAATGACATTCGCCTTTTTTATGTATGAAAAATATTAACTCCAAAAATTATATAACAATAATTGTACTCTGCTTAGTCTCGTTCGGGATTTATCAGGCATTCAATTATTACTTCACTAAAGGTGTACTCGGCGTACCGCTTGATGATACATGGATTCATTTCCGCTTCGCTGAAAATTTTGCAAAGGAATTTAACTTTACTTTCAATCCCGGGCAGCCGACTGCCGGCACAACTTCCCCTCTGTGGGTCGTTGTTTCAGGATTAGTGAGTTTTATATCTCCAACATTTATGCTGAATTCCGTAATTCTTTCAGGTCTGTTTTTCATACTGGTTTGTATTTTTATATATAAAATCTCTAAAACAATTTTCTTCAACTCAGATGTTTTAGATTTTGAAATTGATTTCAGTCCCCTATATCTTTCGCTACTGGTAGCACTGCTTACTATAATGGCAGGTCGGTTAGAGTGGGCAGCAATGTCTGGGATGGAAACAACGATGTTCATCTTCTTCACACTACTTGGAGTATATTTCCACATTCAGGATATTCACAAACAAAAAATTTCTTTAATTCCATCGATACTCTTTGCGCTTGCAACTGCATCACGTCCGGAAGGACTTATGCTTTTTGGGCTATATCTTTTTGATGCTTGGACATTTTCTTTCAGAATAAAGAAAGTTTTAAAAACTACACTGGATTTAATTGCCGGAGTAATAATTTTCGGAATAATTGCCGGCGGGTATTTTTTATTTTCATACAATACCAGTGGCAATATTCTTCCTAATACATTCAGAGGTCAGGGCGGCAATTTTAATTTCCTGCCTAACTTTGAATACCTGCGGATAAGCGTTGTACTATTCATGAGAGATAACCCGATTACATGCATACTTTACCTCACGTCATTTATTTTTTATTTTGCAAACATAAAAAAATTCTTTAGCAAATTAAGGAGTTTAAATTTAATTTATTTATGGGTAATTTTGCTCCCGATAGCTTCATCTATATTTGTCCCTAACTGGCGGCATCACGGAAGATATTTGATGCCTTTGATTCCGTTTATCAATTTGATTTCCGTCTATACAATCTTAGTAGTATTAAACAAGTATAAGGATAAAGCATCGCTGAAGCTGCTTCACAACGCAAAATTTTTAACGACACTACTTTTATTTTTTTCGTTTGCA
>JBBRQV010000294.1:0-1838 GCA_038225955.1 Ignavibacteria bacterium
AGCACTTAAAAGATTACAAAGATAATCTTGATAAAGTAACAAATGATTACGCTGCATTCGTCACTGATACTTTATTTTATAAACTATTTCCGGAGAATTGATACTTCTCTTAACCTTTATTTATAAACATTTAAATATATCTTTATAATTTTTTCTTTTTATGCTATATTTAATCTTTAACAGCAGTGCGATTTAATAATTTTGTAACACATTAGGATTTAGCGGTGCAAACCGCGGGGTTCGATTCCCTCATCGCGCACTAACCTTGGTTGTAATTATCTTCTTTATCTTGTACTAAACAATTACAATTTAACAAAAATTAATGTCAACTCGAAAATCTTCACTCCACGCCCAAGTAAGATGTTCATTCTGCGGAAGGCCTGCGAGTAAAGTATCAAACATGATTAAAGGCGGTCCGGTTGACGGAGCGCTTAAAGAAGTTTATATCTGCGATATCTGCGTCAGCAGCGCTATGCAGATTATCAAACACAACAATTTTTCTACAACAGGACTAAGCACAAAAAATGTACGCAACCGTGCTTCCCTCACCCCTGTAATGATTAAGAAATTCTTAGATGAGTATGTAATCGGTCAGGATAGAGCGAAGAAAGCTTTAGCCGTTGCTGTTTACAATCATTATAAAAGAATGGACTCGCTTGATTTCAATTACCTCGATGGTGTTGAAATTGAGAAAAGTAATATTTTATTAATAGGACCAACAGGAACAGGTAAAACTTTCCTTGCGCAGTCACTTGCAAGATTACTCGATGTTCCTTTTGCAATTGCCGATGCTACAACATTAACAGAAGCGGGTTACGTAGGCGATGATGTTGAGTCAATTCTTGTTCATCTTTTACAAAATGCAGGATTTGATTTAAGCAAAGCTGAAAAAGGAATTATCTACTTAGATGAAATTGATAAAATCGCCCGTAAGGGAGATAGCACCTCAATTACGCGTGATGTATCAGGCGAAGGTGTTCAGCAGGCATTATTAAAATTGCTTGAAGGCACAATTGCCGGCGTTCCACCCAAAGGCGGAAGGAAACACCCGGAGCAATCTCTTATAAACGTTAACACTAAAAATATTCTCTTTATTTGTGGCGGAGCATTTGACGGATTAGAAAAAATTGTAGAGCGAAGAGTTGCAAGCAGCTCAATGGGATTCGGCGCAGAAGTGTATTCAAAGAACGATATTGAAAGAGACGATATGCTCGCATTAACGGAGCCGGATGATTTAGTAAAGTTTGGGTTGATACCGGAATTTGTAGGAAGACTTCCTGTAATGACTTCACTAATGTCGCTTGATGTAAAAGCTTTATTCTCAATTCTTACAGAGCCAAAAAATGCAATTATAAAGCAGTATCAGAAATTATTCAGAATGGAAGGCGTTGAACTTGAATTCCACGAAGATGCTTTAAAAGAAATTGCAAAGATTGCAATACTCAGAGGCACGGGAGCTAGGGCACTGCGTTCAATAGTAGAAAATGTAATGATGGATATTATGTATAAGCTTCCAAGTAAAGAGAATATTACAAACTGCATTATCACAAAGGAAGTTGTAAAAGAAGGCAAAGAGCCGATTTACATGAATGCAAACAAAAAATTATTTGCGTAAAATTTTATAAATATTTTTTAATGAGAAAGGGAGAATACTCCCTTTTTTTATATACTCATATTTTTTTATACATGTCTAAAATAGAAAGCAAACTTAAAAAAAACGAATCGTTCAATCTCCGCGAGGATCATCACAAAAATCTTCTAAGGAAAATAAATGCTGCAGGCGATAAAATAAAGCTCGGAGGCGGTAAGAAAGCAATCGAGAAACTTCACGAAAAGAA
>JBBRQV010000295.1:0-1822 GCA_038225955.1 Ignavibacteria bacterium
ATAAGGCTACCTCACTTGCAAATGCAACGAATGCAGAACATAATATAGAGGAAATTTTAATTTCGTTCGTAAGGAACTTTTACGCAAAACTACACTTAATAGATATACGCAGCGAACTGATGGCTGCATGGAAGTTAAACAGTGAGTTGATAGGAAAGAAAGTAAAGTTTCTTATAGTTGCAGATTCACACGAAGAAGAAGCGGAGATTCTGGATATAAATGAAGACGGTTCGTTAAAAGTTAAGCTGTCAAATGATGAAGTTAAAAGTTTTTACTCAGGCGAAATCACATTTGTCTATTAATACAAATAACACATAAATAAAAAATATTGTATAAAACCCTCGGCATAATCTTACTTCTTCTCTTATCATCCTGCGATGAAAAATCAGGAAGTGTCTTACCTTTAAAAGAAAATTCATCATTCAATTATATAAATGAAGCACCCCGTGATGAGACTGAATTAGTTATCGTAAAAATTACTTCAGTCAAAAAAGAAAATAATTTGACTTATGCAAAGTTGTCTTCAAATCCTTTCTTTGGTAAAAAAGATTCAGAGCTAAATATAGTAGTAAATGAAAACACAGGCGAAATTAAAACCAATGAAAACGGTGTGGATGGAATACTCTTACCTGAATCAAAAGATTTGCGAAAAGGATACTCATGGGAATACAACGGTTACAATGCAGTTGTTACTTCAGCCAATGAAACTGTCAAAGCAGAGAAACAAACATTTGAGAATTGCCTGCGTATAGATTACCGGTTATCAATAACTTTTAATTCTGAAATATGGATTAAGCCGGGAGTAGGTATTGTAAAGTTTGCAGCGTACAGAACAAATCCCCCTTCCATGAGCCATACTTATTATATTTGGGATAATTAGCCGTTTTAAAGAAAGAATTTGCTGTTTTGTACTATTTTTCAGCACTGTAAAGAATTTTAAAATTTACTATATTGTTGAAATCCAGCCGAAATGGCGGAACTGGTAGACGCACCGGACTCAAAATCCGGCGAGGTTAAACTCGTAAGGGTTCGAGTCCCTTTTTCGGCACGAGTAAATATGTTATTAATGAGCGATGGTAAGAATCGCTCATTTTTTTTCTAAATTAATAATTAATAGGGGAAATAATTTATGTGTGGAATAGTTGCTTACATCGGCAAAAGAAATTCACTCCCAATTCTTGTCGATGGATTAAAACGTCTTGAGTATCGCGGATATGATTCCGCAGGTGTGGCAATAATTAATGCAGCGTCTGAAGTAAAACTATTTAAAAAAGCAGGCAAGATAAAAGAACTTGAAGGACAGATTTCCATAACAGAATTTGATGGCAACGTTGGTATAGGGCAGACACGCTGGGCAACTCACGGTGAGCCGAATGATAACAATGCTCATCCTCACACCGATATGGATAATAAATTTTTTCTTGTTCATAACGGCATCATCGAAAATTATAAGACACTAAAGAAAAAACTTTCTGCTGAAGGATATATTTTTCATACTGATACAGATACGGAAATCCTTCCGAATTTAATCGCATACAACTACAAGAAACATAATAATAATTTTGAAGTAGCAGTTCGTCTCTCACTATGTGAAGTTGAAGGTACCTATGGAATCGCCTGTCTGTGCGCAGATGATCCCGGTAAAATTATTGTCGCAAGAAAAGGCAGCCCGTTAATGTTTGGCGTCGGTCAGGATGAAATAATTGTTTCTTCCGATGCATCTGCAATTATTGCTCATACTAAAAATGTAATTTACATGGAAGATGGTGAGTATGCAGTACTAAGAAGAAACGGAATAAAATTAAAAACAATTGACGACGAA
>JBBRQV010000296.1:0-1752 GCA_038225955.1 Ignavibacteria bacterium
AAACGGGATTTATGACCGGAGGTTATGGAGCATCAATAGTCAGAACTACTGACGGAGGCGGAGTGCTTTCTGCGGTAAATGAAATTAAACCTGAAATTGTGAACAATTTTTCTCTTCAGCAAAACTATCCTAATCCATTTAATCCTAATACGAAAATAAATTATGAAATATTTGCTGCTGCTAATGTAAGCCTGAAAGTCTACGATATAAGAGGAAAAGAAATTGCAACGTTAGTTAGCGAACGAAAAATCCCGGGGATGTACATAGTAGATTTCAATTCTGTGAAGTATGGTTTATCCAGTGGAATATATTTTTACAGATTACAGACGGGTGTTTTCTTTGAGACTAAAAAAATGCTTCTTATAAAATAATTTTTCTCACTTATTCCTACTAGTAGGAAAGATATTCTTCAACAATAATGTTATTCTTGTTATATTAGCTGAAGCTGTTATTATGAAATATAAGAAGTTCAACTTTACATAATAACCCGACTCTATGCAATGAACAATTATCAATGAACAATTATCAATGAACAATTAACAGAATCCGACTATTTCCCGACTATCTGTGAAATCATAAATATCATAATAATCTGCGTCCAAAATCCGACTATTACCCGACTTTATTAAAAATATCTGTGACATCATAGAAATCATAATCACCTGTGTTCAGAAATCCGACAATAATGCGACTATTTTACATTCCGAAGCTGAGCATCGGAACTAGGCACTGACGCCCCTCTCCTTTATAAGGAGAGGGGCCGGGGGTGAGGTAAAGAGTGGTTGAAGTTTCAAATCGATTAATATAAATTACCCCATAACAAAAAAATTATGGCAAAAAAAGACCCGCGTATCGACGCATACATTGAAAACAAAGCAAAAGATTTTGCTAAACCGATTCTTCGACATCTGCGCGAAGTAGTGCACAAAGCCTGTCCCGATGTAGAGGAAACTATGAAGTGGAGCTTCCCGCACTTTGACTACAAAGGAGAAATGATGTGCGGCATTGCAGCCTTTAAAGAACATATGGCTTTCGGATTCTGGAAAGGCTCAATCATGAAAGACCCCGATAAAATATTAGACGTGCAGCGTGAACAGGCCATGGGACACTTCGGCAGAATTACAAGCATGAAAGACCTTCCCTTTGATAAAATTATGATAAAGTATATTAAAGAGGCAATGCGCCTGAATGATGAAGGAATTAAACTGCCATCAAAAGTAAAATCAAAAGAGAAAAAAGAATTAGTCGTGCCCGATTACTTTACAAAAGCTCTCAGTAAAAACAAAGCTGCAAAAAAAGTGTTTGATGAGTTCAGCTACTCAAAGAAAAAAGATTATGTAGAATGGCTAACCGAAGCGAAAACTGAAGCTACTAGAGATAAAAGAATGGAAACTGCTTTGGAATGGCTCGCCGAAGGGAAAGCTCGTCACTGGAAATATCAGAACTGCTAAAATTATTACTCACAAAAAAATAGGCGCTTCTTCATATTGAACAATGAACAAGCGCCTTATCTGCACACCCTACAAACTAAATCAACCTAAGTAAATCGTAAAAACAATCGCCGCTAAGATTACAGCTGAAAAGCCAAATATCAGACCTTTCAGTATTCCGTTGGAAACGAGAAGATAGATATTTCCCAATGTAGCCCCCTATATTTTATTTAATTAAGAAATTATACTTTATAGTCGTATTTAACAAAAAGGTTTCATTCAGATTTTAATTATTCTATTCAGGTCCATGTTATTATATCAA
>JBBRQV010000297.1:0-1721 GCA_038225955.1 Ignavibacteria bacterium
CCTTAGCTCAATGAATTTGAATTTCTGATTTTCGTTCGAGAAAAATTCGTTTACTCTTTTTCTATATTCCTTCTGACCGCCGGATAAAAATTTTACTTTATACCCTTCATCCGTAATCATTTTTGAAAGGTACTTACTTCTTCCACCACCACGCCAGCAGAATACTATAATCTCTCTCTTGTTAGCATCGTTATCGAGTAAAAATTTATTTAATGAATCTGATTTTGGATTTGCATACTCTTTAGCGAGCCAGATAGCAGAAGACTGCGAATATTTTTTATATATCAATCCTACATTATGGCGTTCGAGATTAGTTAATACAGGAAAGTTTTTTGAGAAGGGGAGTGAGCTTTCATTAAATTCATTTTCGCTTCTTGCATCAATTAATAATACAGAGTTATTATTTCTAATCTTTTCAAACAAATTAGTTAAATCAATAGACTCAAAAGTGTATTTAGAAAAAATATCTTTTAACGAAACAGTATTATCTACTTTAACTTTCCTAATAAATTCAAAAAGCTCTTTATCTATGTTAATCTCGGGAATCATTCTGCTCTAAATATCATTTAATAATTCAAAATTATAGTTCCTTTTTCAAAATCAGAAAGAATATCGACATAGCCTATAATACTTGCATTCTCATCCCCGTTATTTTTTAAATCTGATAAAAGAGCTTCAGCATTTTTTTCAGGAACTGAAATTAATAATCCTCCCGATGTTTGTGGATCAAAAATTAAATGCTCAATTGCTTTATTAATATTTCCCTTTGTGATATAAGAATCTTTTGTATATTCTCTGTTCGATTTATCTCCGCGTGTAAGAAAATTATTTTCAACAGCAGATAATGCCCCTTCTAAAACGGGCAGTTTATTTGCATCAATAATTAAATTTACACCGCTTGCCTTGGCGAACTGCATTCCGTGCCCTGCAAATCCAAAACCTGTAACATCTGTGCATGCATTAGCGTTAGCTCTTACCATACACTCAGATGCATTCTTGTTTAAGCGAGTCATAGAGGAAATTAATCCGTTATAAATATTTTCAGAAAGCTCTGAGAATTTCACCATATTGTTTAAAACTCCTGTACCAAGACGCTTGGTTAAAATTAATACATCGCCTTGCTTTGCTCCGTTATTACCTTTAATATTTTTAGGGTGAATCGTTCCGGTTACAGCCATGCCAAATAAAATACTTGGGATATCAACCGAGTGCCCGCCGATAATTACACAATTGGCTTCATTTGCTTTATCTGCTCCGCCTGAAAGAATTTGCTTTATAATACTTACATCTTCTTTCTGCGGGAAAGCAAGAATGTTAAGAGCATTTATGGGAGTTCCCCCCATAGCATATACATCACTCAGTGCATTTGTAGCGGCAATTTGCCCGAAGGTATAGGGGTCATCAACAACGGGCGTGAAAAAATCGGTGGTATGTATTAGAGCTAGCTCGTCATTAATTTTATAAACACCCGCATCATCTTTTCCATCAAATCCAACCAAAACATTTTCGTTTGTGTGCCACTTTACTCCCTTAAGAGCATCGGATAATATATGCGGAAAAATTTTAGCAGCGCATCCGGCTGAAGTTACCATTTGTGTTAATCTAACTTTGTTATCCATTTGTTCAGGTGTTTTTAATTATTTTGAAAATGCTGCATTAACTCTTCTAGAGAATGAAAAATATAGGAGTAAAACAATAGATAGGGATAAAGAGCCGCTCCA
>JBBRQV010000298.1:0-1612 GCA_038225955.1 Ignavibacteria bacterium
GAACTCTACGAAGAATTTTATGGCTTAGTATTAAGTCCAAGAGGAAAAGGCTTAATGTGCGCATTCAGCTGTAAAGATACCGATACAAGAAATCAGGTGATAAGAAAAGCGCTTGAGTCGGGTGTTATGGTCTTGCCTTGCGGAAGCAGAACAATTAGATTCAGACCTCCGGTAAATATAAACAAAGCAGAAATAAACGAAGGCTTTGATGCATTACATAAAGCATTGAAGAGCTTCTAAGATTTTATAATAGCCTCCCCTCTTTTTGAGGGGGGTTAACTAACAAAAAATAAACAACTAAACCTTGGTATCAGAAGACGCAAGAAAAATATTTGTAACGTACTTAAAAGATCATGCTCACAGAATAACGAATGAAAGATTCCTTATTCTTGATGCAGCGTTGAATATGGCAGGACATTTTAATGCAGACGAGTTGTATCTTAAAATGAAAAATGAATACCTGAATGTTTCAAGAGCAACAGTTTACAAAACTCTTGACCTCATGAGTGAGTGCGACCTTCTTACTAAGCACAACTTCAAAGGCGAGCGCACACGCTATGAAACAAAATTCGGAAGAGCACAGCATTACCATATAATATGCGTACATTGCAATCGTATTCTTGAATTTGAAGATCCTAAAATTGAAAAGCTTCAGGAAGAAGTCTGTAAGAAAAACGAATTGAAATTAATTGACCATACATTACAAGTGTTTGCCGAGTGCAAAGATGAGAATGCATGTACTTTTAAGCACGATACAAAACACCAGTAGTATAAAAAAATTTGCAATTATATTTATACAAAGTCTTAATAAAGTAAAAATGTTTAGTAGGAATTGAGAAGAGCTGACGAATTAAATATAGGTGAGAGAGCCGTAATAAAAGATGTAGATAATACGCACCCATCATCGCATCGTATTTTGGAAATCGGTTTTACTCCGGGACAGGAAATCGAATTGCTAAGCTTTGCATCGTTCAAAGACCCGATTGCATTTGCAATAAGAGGAACTATAATTGCTATAAGAAAGAAAGAAGCGCATTGCATTCACATATAGAAGGCATAAGAAATAACACCCCGTTAATAACATTAGTGGGTCCGCCGAACTCAGGCAAGACGACCCTGTATAATTACCTCAGCGGAAAAAAATCCAAGACGGTTAATTATCCCGGCTCAACTGTAAATTACTCCGTATCCAAAATTCTTAGCAAGCACGAAGTTAACGCTGATATTCTTGATTCCCCCGGCATCATTAGCTTAATCCCCACTTCTCCCGATGAAAAAGTTTCAGTCGATACATTATATAAACATCCCAAGTACGGACATCCTGATGTTGTAATAGTTACAGTAGATGCAAGCCAGCTCTCGCGTCACTTATATTTGGTAAAGCAGATGATGGAATCAAATTTTAATTTGATTGTAGTGGTAACGATGATAGATATTCTGAAGCGAAACGGAAAAGATATTGATATAATAAAACTGAGTTCTATTCTGGGCTGCTGTGTTGTGCAGTTTGACGGAAGAAACGGCGATGGTATAAAAGGGCTTCTTGAAAAAACGAGAGATAAAATCCAAGGCTTTGCAAAAGATGTTGATGATAAAGAAAAAATATTTCCGA
>JBBRQV010000299.1:0-1501 GCA_038225955.1 Ignavibacteria bacterium
ATTATCCGAATCCCTTCAATCCTACAACAACAATTTCATTTACTTTAAATGAAGCTACTAGCGTTGAGCTTACAGTTTATGACAGACTTGGTAGAGAGGTTACAAGAATAATGGATAATGTAAGTCTTGGCGCAGGAACACATACTGCTGAGTTTAATGCAAAAGATTTTCCTAGTGGAATTTACTTCTACAGAATTAAAACTCCTGAAAGAACTGAAGTAAAGAAAATGATACTCTCAAAATAAAAGTTTCTTTGTGTAAAAAAACAGGAAAGCCCGTTATGAATTATTCGTAACGGGCTTTTTTGTTTACCCTTCTGAAAATATTTCCCCTTTTTTATGATATACATCATAGGGAATAAATTGATTTATTCTTAAATTTACAATAGAGAAATCAATTTAAACAGCAGGAAAATAAAATGGACAGATTAATTGGTAAGTCAGTTATAATAACAGGCGGTGCCATTGGAATTGGCAGAGCTGCGGCTCTTTTAACAGCGATTGAAGGGGCAAGAGTTGCAGTAACAGATATTGATAAAGAACAGGGAATGAAAACAGTGAAATGCATTCATTCAAAAGGCGGTGCAGCAGAATTTTGGGAACTTGATGTTTCAAACGAAAAAATGGTAAAAGATGTGTTTGCAAGCATACATGAAAAATTAGGACGAATCGATGTGCTTGTAAATAATGCCGGTATATCCGGTGTAAACAAGCCGACTGATGAAATTACATCTGAAGAGTGGGACAAGGTAATGAATATAAATGTAAAAGGTGTTTTCAATTGTACAAAAAATGTAATTAGTTATATGCGTAAGGCAGGTGGAGGAAGTATAATTAACCTATCATCAATTTATGGGTTAATCAGTGCTCCTGATATTCCTGCATATCACGCTTCGAAAGGAGCCGTTACAATGATGACAAAAACTGATGCTTTGTTTTACGCTAAAGATAAAATTCGTGTTAATTCCATTCATCCCGGATTTATATGGACCCCTATGGTAGAAAATTATTTGAAGGCGACCGGAAATCCTGAGGAAAATCTAAAAGCATTAAATGCGCTTCATCCTTTGGGACATATAGGCGGGCCGAATGATATAGCTTACGGAATTGTTTACCTCGCTTCAGATGAATCGAAATTCGTGACAGGAAGTCAGCTTGTTATTGATGGTGGATATACTGCCAGATAGAATGGAATTATTTTAGAATTAAACTAATGCAAAAAAAGCCCATCCTGATTTCTCAAGACGGGCTTTAATTTTATTACTTCTTTATACTTATTACTTTCTACTAATTACTTTATCAAAACCATTCTCTTGGTTTCAACAAATTCATTAGCTTCAAGTTTATAGAAGTAAACTCCGCTGGCAAAGTTTGCTCCGTTGAAATCTAATGAGTAAACACCTTGCGGCCTTACTTCATTAATCAATTGAGCTACTTCTCTACCTGTGATATCAAAAATTCTCAGTTTTACAAAGCCCTGCTTTGCTAATGAGAAATTAATC